>JALGUI010000780.1 GCA_029820915.1 Candidatus Zipacnadia bacterium
CGGGCGCTCAAGGCACGCTCACCGCCCGCCGCCCGCGCAGGCGCAGGCACAGGCGCAGCCCGCGCAGGCGCAGGCGCAGCCGCCGCCTCCGCCGCCGCTGCTGCTGCCGCTGGACTTGGCCATGGACTCGAGCGCGCCCATCCCGACCTTGTCCACGCCGCCCAGGTCCAGGACGCCGCCCTCGACCAGCCCGACGCTGACCGGGTCCATGGTTGCGGCCATCCGGCCCGCCGTGTTCTCCGACCACCCGGCGAACGAAGCCGCCACGTCGCCGAAGCTCGTGCGCCCGCCGCCCGTGGGCGCCGACGGCGCGCTCGGGGCCGAGGTCCGCGCCCAGCCGGGACTGTAGTTGTAGCCGCTGCCGTGCCAGGTGTGGAAGTGGCGTGGGTAGCCCGGGTCGAGCATCAGCCAGCCGATGTTCTCGTTCACGTACTCGTCGCGCTTCTCGACTTCGCCGATCTGCCGCGCATCCTTCCAGGCGGTGTAGACGATCGACTCGTAGTACTCCTTGGTGCGATCCAGGTCCTGGCCCTTCATGCGCTCGGCCGTCACCGTCACCAGGTTGCGCATCTCCTTGCTCAGGTCCAGGTCCGGGACCGGCGTCCCGGGACTCTCCATAAATGCGTCCAGGAACGGCTGCTCATAGCCGCGCACAACGGTGCCAAGCCCGCTGGCGACCTTGCGCCGCTCACCCCGCGTGGTCTGGAAGTGCTCGGGCACCTCCACGGTGAGCGGGTCCGCGTTGGCCATGGCCACGAGGCCCTTCTTCAGCATCCCGAAGATGACCAGGGTCAGCACATCACCCAGGGGCCGCTCGAGCAGCACCGCCGCCTCTGGCGAGGTCAGACCGCGCTTGATCTCGCCGCCGGCCACCGACTCGATGGGCGGCAGGTACGAGCGCTTCTTGGCGGCCACGAGCTTGTCGCCCAGCAGCCACAGCAGGATGAGCACCGGGATGCCCAGCGCGAGGAGCGTCGCGCTGCCCATCCACACCACGATCAGCACGATCAGGATCGGGATGTACAGGCAGGTGCCGGTGCCGCCGGTCACGCGGAAGTACCAGATCGAGAACGCGATGAGCAGCAGGATGCCGACGAACACACGGGCGCCGGCGCTCTCGGTCCACCACTTCCACGCCAGGCCCCACGCCGTCTGCCTGACCACGCGCTCCATCCAGTCACTCGGGAAGGACACGCCCACCATGTGCTCGTGGTCTGCGCGCGTGTCGGGGTAGACCCACGCAACCCCCTTCCTGCCCTCGAGCTGCAGCTTCTGGCTGAAAGGCTCGTCGAGCTGGTAGAGCACTTCGTCAAGGTTGACCGAGTCGGGCAGGTAGACGACGATGCCCAGCTCGGTGGTGCCGGTGACGTACCGGCTGCCCCACCACGTGGGCGTGATGCGCAGCGAGGCGAGCTCTTTGTTCGTGGTATCCTGATACACCCGGTTGGGCATGGTCGCCTCGAAGGCCAAGGTACCTGTCTGCCCCGGCTGGATCGGCGGCGTCAGTGACACCTCTACGCCGACGTCGATGTACGTGGACCTCTTGATCCCGGACAGCGGCGCGCCATTGAGCGACGCGGTCATGTTCGAGATGTCGTAGGCGCTATCGGGCAGGCCCATGTCCACCACGTCGATGGCATGGGCGCCCTCGTTGCAGTGGAAGACGATGGTGTACTCGAGCGTCACCGAGGCGTCCGGGTTGGGCGTGACCTCGAGCAGCATCTGCGGGACCGAGAACGAGTACTCCTGCGCCGCCGCGGGCAGACAGGCGGCCAGGGCCAGCGCTCGAGCAGCATCTGCGGGACCGAGAACGAGTACTCCTGCGCCGCCGCGGGCAGACAGGCGGCCAGGGCCAGCGCTACCAGCAGCGTTGTCGCTCGCGCGATCCTCATCGCTCCTCACCACCCTGGCAGTTCGAGGTCGAACTGCGGTCGTCGCTCCATCCGTCGGGATCCTTCGGGCATTGCGCGTCGCAGATGGGCAGGTCCGGGCAGTCGGTGCAGCGCGAGGGCGCGGCGAGCCGCTCGCGGTAGCGCCGGAATGACTCGTGCTCCCAGTGCCGTCGGCCCGCACGCGGATCGTGACATCCGCCGAGGTGCGGGGCCCGCCCAGTACCTGCTCGGTCAGGCCGCGGGCCGCGTCGAAGCGCACCGGCGGGGCCCACAAGTACCGTGCCTCCGTGCTCTCGGCCAGCTCGATGAAGGTCGTCGCCACCTGCGGCAGCGCCCGCGCGGACAGCGCGCCCGCCTCGTCCGCCGCCTCATCGTCATCCGGGCAGGCCAAGGCGAAGCCCACGATGTTGGTCACACCCAGCTCCTGTAGCGCCTCGAAGATGTCGTCGAGGTCCTCCAGGTTGCTGTCGAGCAGCGGCACCTGGGCGACCAGCGCAAGCTCCACATCCCGGCACAGCTCGATGGCCGCGACGAAGGCCGCGTGATCGCCCTCCCCGGCCGTCTCGTCATGCTCGGCCGGATCGTGGCAGACGAAGAGCAGGTCGAGATGGTCGAGGCCCGCGTTGCCGCACTCGACGATCACGTCGGCCGGCAGCCAACTCGTCGCCGCGCGCAGGCCGCAGATCATGCCGATGTCCTCGGCCGCCTCGGCGAGCAGCGGCAGCTCAGACGCATCGGCCTCCCGGTCCACCTGGATGGCCACGTGCGGAATGCCGGCGTCCCACAGCCTGCCGATGATCTCGCGGAACCGCTCGGGGGCGCACTGATCCACGTCCGCGCGCAGCGGCGCCGCCAGCTCGCGGTCCCATTCCGAAGCGCCGGGGTCGGCCAGGTTGGTCACCGGGTAGTCGTCGCCCGGCTCGGACAGGTCCACGATGAGCTGGCGCACCGTCGCCAGATCCGCCTGGACCTGGCTGTCCGGCGCGCCGCGGAACTCGGACTTGATCTGCTCCGCGATCTCCTCGTCGCCGCGCTCCTCCAGCACGCCCCGAGCCATCATCACGCCGACCGGCGACAGGTACGCCGCCTCCGACGCGTTGGCCAGCAGCAGGCCCCCGCCGTCGGGGTCGATGCGCAGATGAAAGCGCGTCGGCCACTCCCCCACCAGCCGCTCGTACGGCAGGATCGTCACCCGACCCGACTGGTCTGACATGGGCTCATCACCTCGCTTCGCCCGGCCCGCCGCTCCAGGGGACAGCCGCCGCCACAGAGCCTGAGCCGCTCGCAGTCATGGCACTCCTCCGGCAGGTCGGAGCGCCGGGGGCGCTCGCGCCGCAGGCGGATGGTCGTGAACAGGTCGCTCTCCCAGATGTGCTCCCACGGGTCGCGCAGGATGTTGCCCGCGGGCTCGTAGTATGACTGGCAGGGCAGCACGTCGCCGCTCGGCTCGATGCACACCGAATACTCCGCCGCGTTGCAGAAGCGCAGGCCCACGCCCATCGCCAGCGGCGACAGCTCGCAGTACCGCGTGACGGTGTACCAGATGAAGCGCATGCCCCGCTCGGCCGCGCGGTCGCGCACGCGCGTCAGAACCTCGCGCAGCCGCCCGACCCCAAGCGCCGCCGCGTTGCCCGCGCCGCAGCCGGCGTGGATCATCCCGTTCATCGCGAAGGTCGTCAGTCCCAG
>JALGUI010000781.1 GCA_029820915.1 Candidatus Zipacnadia bacterium
TCTGGTGCATCATCGGCTGGCGGCAGATCGGCGACCGCTACCCGGACCAGCAGACCTGGCTGGCGGCGACGCACCCCGAGTGGTAGAGCCGCGCGAGCGACGCCCTGACAGGAGCGAGACCATGGCCAAGCAGATGATCGAGAACCCCGGCAACCCGCACTTCTACCCCTGGCCGCTGATCCTGGTGAGCAGCATCGACGAGGCCGGCAAGCCGAACATCATCACCATCGGCGCGTCGAGCGTGTGCTGCGCGCGACCGTGGGTCATCGGCTTCGCCATGGGCGTGAACCAGTACTCGTACGAGCTGATCAAGCGCACCGGCGACTTCGGCGTCAACATCCCGCACGTCGCGCAGCTCGCCGGAGCCGACTACTGCGGCGGCGTCTCCGGGCGCTCGACCAACAAGTTCGAGGACCTGGGGCTGGACGCCGCAGCCCTCGCGCGAGATCGCCTCGCCGCTCATCGAGGAGTGTCCGGTCAGCATCGAGTGCCGCATCGTCGAGGTGGCGCACCTGGGGAACCACGACTGGGTGATGGGCGAGGCGGTCCTGGCCTGGATCGACGAGGAGATCCTCGACGGCCGCCGGATCGCCCACGAGCGCACCGACCCCGTGTGGTCGTTCTACGGCGAATACTGGACCATCGGCGAGAAGCTCGCCGACTGGGGCGGGGCGCACTGAAGGGCGTGATGCGGGCCTCCCCCGGCGACCGCAAGCGGTCGCTGTCCCCCTCCGTTCCGGCTATGCACTACCCACATCTCGGGCCCGGTCGGTGCGTCTGCGCCGTACGTCGTTTTCGTACGGAGGGGCTGCCCGAGCATCCGATCCCGCCCAGGGGCGGGGTCGGCGCGAGGGTGAGGCGCGCCAGCGCCTCAGCTTCCATGCCAGCCCGGCCGTTGCGTTGTCTGCTCCCGCCCACGGGCGGGACTGCGGTTATGCGCGGGCCGGGGTGGAACCTGACGCCTGCGCAACACAACCGCGCAGGCGTCACTCCTCGCGCTGGGCGCTCGGAGCGGCCCCTCCGTACCACAAGGCGGCACATCGCTTGGCCGTCGCGTGGCCTCGCCGCAGCCGTCCCGACTTGTGGGTAATGCATAGCCGTTCCGGACGGCGCTGACGACTCACGCGCAGGCGCGCCCCCGTGCCACGGGCGTTCGCGCAGCGAACCCCGCAATCAAGACCGCGCAGCGGTCTTCCGGGCGCCTCGCCCGTGGGCCGCTCCGCCGGTCGGAATCGTTGCTGCAGCGGACCTTGAGTGCGCCTGCCGCTGCGTTCCTGCCGCGCCGTTCGTAGGACGGGCCGCCGACCTGTCGCCGTTGCATCGGCCTACTGAGGTAACGGAGTCGGGCAGGATGCCCGACCTACGCGGGATGATGGGACGGTTTCGTCGGGCTACTGCCCCGCGAGGTAGAAGCTCCCCGTCCACGCCGGCCTGTCCGGCGGATACTGTTCGAGCATTTCGCGCCAGATCTCATCGGTCAGCCGCTCGAACATCGGCTGCTTGAACTCGTAGTAGGACAGCACCGGCCCGGCGCCCAGCGCGATGCGCCCGTCGGGCACCTGGTAGGCGGCAATGAGCAGCTTCACGTAGCCCACGCCCTCCTCCAGTGTGTCCCCCGTGTTGGTGTCGGTCAGCACGTCCGCGACGATGGTCGTCTTGTCCTCCTCGTCCTCGATGCCCTCGATGGTGCGCTTGAGCCGGAAGGCGATGTACTTGATGTAATCCGCGTCCTCCTCGCTGACCGGCTCGCCGCGCAGCTCGGTGAGGCTGATGTCCAGCAGCTTCTCGATGATGTCCTCGAGCGTGCGCAGACGGCCGTCCGACTCCTCGTCGAGCACCCCCATGTCGCTCAGGCCCTCGCGCGTCATCCGCGACAGCGCCAGCATCCGCGCGTAGAAGTCAGGCCGCGGCTCGACATAGCCGGGCGGCGGCGCCTGTGGCGCCGGCGGCGCCGCGCCGGCCCGCATGATGTAGGGCTGCTTGGCGTACAGGATAGTGTCATGCCGCAGCTCAGCCCACGATGCCAGCGCCGCCCACAGCGAGCGGTCGAGCCAGGCGTCGGTGCGCATGAAGTTCGGGTAGCCCTC
>JALGUI010000070.1 GCA_029820915.1 Candidatus Zipacnadia bacterium
GGCGGCTGTGCTTCCGGGCCCTCCGGCGCGCGGGCGGGCTCGGCGCTGACAACGTAGACGTTGCCGTCCATGCGCCAGTGGTAGCCGTGCGCCTCAGTGATCAGCCGCAGCGCCGTCTCGACAGAGACGTTGCGCAGGGTCAGCGACTGAATCTCGCCGCTCACCCCCTGACCCACGATGATGTTGACCTCCGCCGCCTGCCCCAGCATGCGCAGCACATCGCCGATCTGCATGTCTTGCACGTCGATGTTGATCGGCCGCTGCTCGTCGCCTGGGGCACCAGCGCCAAATGCTCCTGCCGCACCGAGGCCGAGCATGATCGCTGCTGCGATGGACGCTACGATCAGGGGCTTCATTTGCCGATATAGGAGCGTCACCATTGGGCCCTCCCTAGCACATTCTGACCGACGCCGCCCGCTCCCCGGGTCCGACGCGTAGTATTGCGCTATACGCGAGACGGCGCGCCCGATGACCGGGTCGTCAAGAGGCGAACCGCAATCAGTAGTTGCTGCCGTAGCTGCTGCCCCCGCGGTTGCTGCCGAAGCTGCTGCCCCCGCGGTTGCTGCCGAAGCTGCTGCCCCCGCTGCGGCCGTAGCTGCTGCCCCCGCTGCGGCCGTAGCTGCTGCCGCCGCTGCGGCCGTAGCTGCCGCCGCCGTAGCTGCCGCCTCCACCGTAGCCGCCGCGTCCGCCGCTGCCGCCGCTGCCGCTACCGTAGTACCCGCCGGCCTCGATTACCTCGCCGCCGAAGATGCTCGCCGCCTCGGCGGCGCCGAAGTACCGCGGCCAGATGATCTCGAGGATGCGCTCCTCTTCCTCATCCGCATCCTCGCCCTCCGGGGTAGACGCCCCGGCCACGTAGCTCGGGCGAGTGCGGACCGGCGACGGCGGCGGAGTGCGCCCGCCACCGGCGGCCGTCGGGACGATATCCCGCTCCTCCGTGTCCCGCGCCTCCGGCTCCGGCCGCTCCCTGATGATGTAGCGGCCATCCTGATTGATGGCCAGCAGGCCGTTGGGCTCCAGAATCAGCCGCAGAGCATCCTCGACGTTCACGTCCCGCAGATGCGTGGTGATGCTCATGTCGGGGTCAACGCCCTCCCCGAGCGTGTACTCGAGGCCGTACCCGGCCTTGAGCAACTGCAACACCTGGCTGAGGGACTCGCCGTTGAAGTCAACGCTCAACTGCACTTCGTCGTCCTGGGCGATCCCGGGGGCGGCGAATAGAGCCGTCACCATCGCCATGACTGCGATTGCCGTCGCGATCCTGGCCATCGACATGTCCTGTCTACCTCCCACTGCACACCCCACAGCGGCCGGATGGTGGTCTGTGGACCGTCAGAGCTAGCCCGGTGGCGCCGCCGGGAACTCCGGCGGTGGTCGCCTGCCCGGGCGCCGGCCGCCTGCAGGCGGCTGCCCGCCCTGCTGTCCGCCCCGTGCGCCGGGCCGCCGCTGCGGCCGACGCTCCTCTTCCTTCTTCTCAGTGCGCGGCCGCAATTCGAGCGATAGCCGCTCGCCCGTGCGCGGGTTCTCGAGTATCACGCCACTGCGCGTGATCTGCGTCACCGTATAGCCCTGGATGCGGTCTCCCGGCTTCAGGACGCCCGTCTTGCCTTCCTCGTCCTCGTAGGCCGCCTGCGCCTGGCCGGAGGCATCCCACAGGATGCTCGTGATCCTGATCTCCGTCTCCGGCGGCTCGTCGAGCCGCGGCAGCGGCGGAGTGGGGGCGGGCGGAATCTCGGGGGCTACGAAGGCCACCCGTTCCGCGATCGGGAGCCGGCTCCAGTCCGGTCCGTAGGTCGTGGCCGCAAGCGCTGCCGCCGCCTCGGCGACCGCCGTCGCGGCGCGCGGTGCGAACGGGTTCGGCCGGCTGGGCTCCAGCGGGTCCGCACCGACCACTGTCACCCCCGCCGCGGCGGCGGGCGCGGCGGCCGCGCCGCCCGCCATAGGCATCATGCCGGCCTCGCCCGGTCCAGGGAACCCACCGGCCGGGCCGGGGTACGCGCCGCCCTCGGGGGGCGGCATGTCGCCCGGCGGCATGCCCTCTGGGGGAGGAGGCATCATGTCCTCCTGCGCCATCGCCACCTGGCTGTGCCGTGCCGCCGGAATCACGAAGAGCATCAGCACGACCAGACCGGTCACGAATAGCGCAATCCCGCCGGCGAACAGTGCCTTGGCTTTCTGCTCTCCTATCACTTTGGACCCTTCCGGGCAGTAATGTGCCGGTGCATTATACCAGATACCGACGGCTTCCCGCCACCCCATTGCCGAATGCGCCTGACTCTACGCCGGCGGCGCATCCGGCGGCATGTCCGGCGGCGCATCCGGCGGCGCCCCGCCCTCGGGCATGCCCGGCGGCATCGGCTCCCCCATTATCTCGGGCGGCATGCCCCCGCCGCCCGGCATCATCTCTCCGCCGCCGCCCGTCGCAGCCGGGGCAGCGGCGCCCGCCGGCGCCTCAACCAGCAGGTAGAAGTTCAGTGGCACCTGCGCCGAGAGCTGGTCGCCCTGGGCCTGCACCACCAGTTGACCGACCGTCACCACGCGCGGGAACTGGTCCAGCGAGCGATACAGCCGCTCCAGCGCCGTCAGCGTCCCGCTGACCGTCAGGGTGATGGTCTGGCCCGCGGGCACCTGCAGGAAGCCGCTCGGGGGGGCCGCGGGCGGTGTCATCGCCGGCGCCGGGAAGCTGGCCCCGCTCTCGATCGTGCAGCCCGTCGCCTCCGCCCAGTCCTCGATCAGCGGCGGCAGATCCTCCCGATACTCGTACCACAGGGCGATCATCGCCGCCGCCGGGTGCGCGAACGAGATCGGGATGCTCCGCGTCTCGCGCAACGCCTGCAACTGCGCCTGCTTCTCGAGCCAGTCGGCCTCGACCTGCGCGAGATCAGTCTCGGCTTGATCGAGACGCGCGGCCACAGCCGTTCGTGCCTCAAGCTTGCCCTTGACGGCCTCAAGATCCTCGTTCTGAGGCTTGAGCACCATGAAGAACATCAGCGCGCTCGCGCCCAGAATGAGCACCAGGCCAATTGCGATGACTGCTACGGTCGGTATGCGGCCCATCGCCACACTCCCGCGACGTTCGTGCTGCGCGTCCGCTTCCCAGGCCCATCGGTACTGCGTGGGCCGTTGGCTCGGCTCAACCCTATGCCGGCGGTGGCGGCGGCTCCATGTCCGCGCCGTCCCCACCGGGCGGCATGTCTACCTCGGGCGGCATCATGCCCGGCCCCTCCATCATCATCATGTCGCCGCCGGGGGGCATCATGCCGCCGCCCATGCCGCCGCCCATGCCCGCGGCCCCGCCGCCCATGCCGGGCGGCATCGGCTCACTCACCGACTCCGTCAACTGCGCCGTGATGTCCAGCACGATCTCGCCCGTCGCCGTGACCGCCCCACCACCGCCGCCGGGGGCGAAGCCACCCATGCCCGGCCCGCCCATCATCATCCCCTCATCCATGGGCGGCGCCCCCATCATGCCCGGCTCCTCCATCATGCCGCCGGCCATGGGTGAGAAGCCCCCTGTCGCGCCGCCGGCGCCCTCAATCGAGACGCCCGCCGGCAGCCCCGAGATGCTGATGTCCGACAGCGCAGGGCACTGAATGAGGTTCAGCACGAACCGCGCGCATTCGGTGGTGTCGCCCACGATCGCGGTGAAGTTCACCGAACTGGGGTTCGTGATGCTGAACCGCGTGACTTGGGCGCGGTCATAGATGTACTCGTTGATGTCGTGGAAGCGGTCCCAATACTGCACACCGGACTCGTCCGCCTCCGCGACGAAATCGACCTTCCCCTCGATTGGCGCGAGCTCCGACTGCTTCTGGGCGGTCTCGGCCTCCAACTCCTCGACCTTCGCCGCTGTAGGCTCAATATTGTCCAGTTCCGCATTGGTGGTGCCGATCTGCCTCTTGACCATCATCACCGCGCCGGCCCACCCGAGCATCACCACGATCAGCACCATGATCAGCAGGGCGATCATGATCTTGTTCGTCCGGGCGACCGCGAAATGCCTCGGCAGAAGGTCGATCTTCAGCAACTGCCATCCCTCAGATCTTGCTCCGGCGCTGTCGTCGCCGTACTGGCCGCCGCTCTACTCCGAGACCATGTCGCGGATAGCCAGACCCACCGCGATGATCATGCTCGGCGCGATATCCTGCAGGTACTGCGCGGGAACGCTGTCGTCATCGACCATCATGTGGCGGAACGGGTTGCCCAACTCGGTCGCCACCCCGGTCTCCTCAGCCATCAGTTCGGCGAGGCCCTCGAGCCCGGCCGTCCCGCCGGTGATAACGATGCGGTCGATCGGCTCGTTCCGATGCTGTCGGCGGTAGAAGTCGAGCGAGCGTCGGACCTCGGTCGCGATGTCGAGCACCGGCTCGGTGAGCGCCCCCGCGACGTGCTCGCGCGCCTCGGCCAGGTCCGGGTCCACCGGTTCGCCCGGCCGCGCCGCCGGCGGCGGCGCCGTCTCGCGGGCAGGCTCCTCGAACTCCCCGAGGTCCTCCTCGATCTCCAGGTGCGTGGCGCGCTCGTCTACCGGCTCAAGCGGCGCCGCGCCGTCACCTGTGCTGGACAACTCGAAGACCGAGTCGGATCCGAGATCCTCCGCCTCGTCCTCGAACATGCCCGCGCCCGCAAACTCGTCCGCCTCTGGCTGTTCGACAAAGCCGCCATCCTGGAGGTTCCCCAGTTGCAGCTTGATGACCTCGGCCTGCTCCTGATCCACCATCAGACTCTGGGCCAGCGACTGCGTCAGGTTCTCCCCGGCCGACGGGATCACGCGCACGAAGCTCAGCAGCCTCTGGCGGAACACCAGAATCAGCGTCGTGGTGGCCCCGATGTGCACGTTCACCAGCGTCTGGTCGGCCAGCTCATCACCGGCCACATCCACCAGCGCACGCCCGATGGCCAGCGGCTCCACGTCGATCGCCGTCGGCTGCATCCCCGCGCTCATCATCGCCTCGACGTGCGCGTTGACCAGGTCCTCCTGCGCCACGCACAGCAGGACCTCCATCTCCGTCCCCTCCGGGTCGGCGTCGGGCCGCTCGATGGGGACGTAGTCGTAGATCACTTCGTCCACGGGGAAGGGTGTCTGCTCGTCGAGCTCCCACTGGATCGCCTCATCCAGCTCCTTGCCCGACATCTTCGGGACTTCGGTGATTCGCACCACGACTGAGGAGTCGCCGCCGACAGACGCGATCACGCTCTTGACGCGCATGCCGTAGCGACTTCTGACTTCCTGGAGAGCTTCGGCGACGGCGGGGGCATCAACGACAACCCCGCCGCGCACAGCACCTTCGGGAGTGGGAATCACTGCAGGCCTGCCCACAAGGTGGAAGGCATCGCCCCGCAGTTGGATCTCCGCTGCCTTGATGAATGCTGTTCCGATGTCCAGGCCCAGGACGTGGGTCGCGCCCCTAGCCATGTAGCGCGCCTCCTGCCATGCAGCAGCCTCAAACTGCCGAGTTCTCGGCCGCGGGGGCAGCCTGATCCCCGGCTACTCTATTACATACGAAGGCACCTGTCAAGCCCTCGTCGTTACCCCATTCGCCGCCTGCGCGGATGTCTCCTTCTCCACCGCGAGATTAAGATTCCGAGGCGACGCGCTCGCGGGCGACGTCGCCTCACGTCCGGCTCCGCCTCAGCGTGCGTCTAGGGCCCCAGTCGCGGCACCGCCAGGTCGGCGATCAAGCTGCTGTACTCCGGCGCCACGACGGCCACGTAGACATCCGACGACTGGTGCACCTGCTGGCCGTTGCTGCCGGGCGCTCGCAGGTCATAGACCGGCCGCGGGCTCGACCACACCAGCCAGTAGCGCGCCGTCTCGAAGCTCGCGCCCGGCACCGCGTATACCTCCGGAACCACGCGTAGCGGGCCCTCGGCAATTACCGTGTTGACCGGCACGGGCGTCTCAGTGCTCCACCCGATCACTCGGTGCTGCTCCACCTGTGTCGTCCCGCTCCCGTCGTCGTACGTCACTCGGATGCGGTGCCCGACGCGCCCGGGGAAGGTCGCCGGGTTGGGCTCGATCAGGATGATGCCATTATCCCCGGAGGCGAGCTCGTAGTCCGTGCCCGCCGCCAGCGCCTGGCCGGCGGTCAGGTCCCAGACCTCCGAGATGTCGCCGGCCGCGATCGGCGGCCGGCCCACCTGCAGCGCAGTGGTGAATGACCGGTGCAGGAACGACGGCCGCCCGAAGTGCGGAGTGTCGGTGTCGCCGTAGCTTCTCCGCCAGAAGACCGTCAGCCGACTGCTGCCCGCCAGGTCGTAGAAGGCCGACGGCGAATCGTCGTTCGCCAGGTCGGTCGTCACCCGCCGCACGAATGGCGTGTAGTCGGCATACATCACGACTTCGACCACGTCGGCGGTGTTGCCGGTGTTGAACACCGCCAGCGGGTCGGCCAGGTTATCCGGGTTGAGCAGCGACGATGACCAGTTCAGCGTGCCCGACGCCGCGTTGATTTGCAGCGTCACCGACGGCCAGTCCTCATAGTTGCCCGGGCCGCCCGCGAACGCCCCGGCGGCCTCCGCCTCGGCACGCGCGCTCGGCGCGATCAGCTCGCCGAGATGACCGTTGTCCGGATGTCCGGGGTTCAGCGGCAGCACGAAGGTGCCGCCCGAGCCGATGCCGGTCAGCACCGGCGTGACCACATACAGCCCGGTCCCCCGGTCGTAGCCGCCGCCCGCCCAGCCCACGGCGTACATCGTCTCGCTGCGCACCCCGCCACTCTCGGTTATCACGCCGACGTAGAACTTCGGATCGTAGTACTGCTCGAGCCCGGGATCGGCCGCATCGGTCAGCCAGCCGGTCCAGTCGGGCTTGCCCTCGAAGTTGTACGGATCATTGGGCGCCGAGAAGTCCGGCGCCCGCTCGGTCACCAGCCAGTCGATGTCCCGACTCTGGAATGACTGTCGCCGCGGGCTGGGCTCGAGCTGCTCGCCCGCGTACCCGCGCACGTCGCCGGTCGCGTCATAGATAGTCGGCATGCGCAGCCCCTGACCGTTGACGACGCGCGGGAACGCCACCTTCCCGTAGTTCGACTGCATCCCGGTCAGCGGGAACGTGGCGTCATCGGGGTCGCCAAAGTTGAAGCGCGTCCAACAGATGTCGGAGTTGCCCAGCGCCCGGATGTGCCCGGTGAAGAACACATCGACCTGGTAGTCCGGATCCGCCGGGGCGCCGACGTAGCTGCCGAAAGCGCTCGGCTGCCGCACGTACGTGAACGGACTCTGCGCCGGCTTGCGGAAGCGGTTGAGGCCGTCGATGAAGAACCCTACTCCGCCGGGCCGGCCCACGTTGCTGACGGCCAGCTCGTGATCCTCCGGCACGGTGCCCGATGCCGGGTCGAAGACCGGGCGATAGCGTATCCGCTCCCGCCCCTGCGGCCCCGCGTGCCAGAACACCCAGTGTTCGTTGGCGACGCCCTCGCGCACAAAGCCCGTCAGGCCCCGCTGGGCGCCGCTCGTGCCGAACAGGAACTCGGTGGCGCCGGAGCCACTCCAGTCGGTGTTGCCCGAGCTATCGAAGCGAAGCTGCGAACTCATTCCGGCGCTGGAGGTCTGCGACCTGTGCCACATAGCCCAGCGGGTGCCGGACGCCCCATCGACGTAGGCGGCGGGTGACGAATTGCTCTCGGCCGACGTCGCGCTCACGGTCAGCGCGGACGCCTCATCCGGATCCGCGGCCGTCGGCTCCCACAGCCAGCCGCGGTAGAGCGGATCGCCGGCGAAGGTGCTGAGATCGGCGTTGGCATAGAGGATGTTCATCGGGTCGGTCGGCGCCGCGACATCGCCGCTCGAGGTCCCCGCCGGCGCCAAGCTGCCCGCCGAACCCGCATCCGCTCGCTGCCCGGCCCACAGCACCTGCAGGTTGTCCAGCGACGGGTCGAACAGCAGCGTCGGCTCGACATCCTTGGAGTAGAAGTCGCTCTGTGGCAGCCGCGACTCGACCACGCGCGTGCGCGTCGCGAAGCTCGCCACCGGCTCGAACGGCTCGTCCACGTCCGGATCGAACTCGTTCGCGGCCGTGCTCGTGACACCCGCCAGCGCGTCGTAGAAGTCCAGCGCGCCGTCCCCGTCCAGATCGACGAACAGGACCACCTCGGCCGCGTAGTTGCCCACCGGCTGTCCCAGCGGCACGGGCTTGATCGTGCCCGGATAGGCGACCCCCGCGCCTGCGCGCACGCCCGCCTGCACCCGGGACGTGGCCGGCTGCCCGGCCGCCCCGGTTGCCTGCTGCCGCCACAGCGCCCAGGCGGAGCTGCCGAACTCCACATCGTTGCTTTCGCTCGGCCCGCCCGGCCGGTAGCGGAACAGCGTGTCCACGGTCAGCGGGACCGTCTGCCCCCACCCCGCGTACGACCGCACCGCCGGATCGATTCCCGTGCGGAACAGGTAGCCCGATCGCATCTGGCCGACCGAGTTGATGTTCCCCTCATTGCGCACCAGCAGATCCGAGCGGTCCGACACGTCCGCGGGCAGCGGCTCGCTCCCAGGTACCATCTCGGTCGAGTCATTGGCCGTGTTCGGGCCGGTCGCCGGCACGCCCGGCGCCACCCAGCCCAGGTCCACCACCCGCGCGTTGGCCGCCAGCGCCGAGCGCCGCATCACCGACACCTGCAGCCCGAACGGATCGTACTCCTCCGCCACCAACGCCGTAGTGGGCACCGGCGGACTCTCATCGGTGAGCGTCGCGCCGCAGAACGGGCAGTTGGTCGCCGCCACCGTCGATGAGAAGCGGCTCTCGCACACCGGGCAGACGTGCTCGGCCTGGTTGGCGTCGGCGGTCTCGCTCGGGTCGCCCCACTTGCTGCCCGTATTCGGCGACCGGTAGTAGACGTCCCACCCGAAGTCCGCATCCTCTTCGTCCCCGCCATCGCCGGGACGGTGGAAGGCCACCATGGTCCCGGAGTAGCCGCCGTCACTCGCGATGTCGTTCTCGAACACCGAGGCCCCCGCGGGGACCGACGGCGGCTGGTAGCGCGGGATGTCCACCAGCACCTGCTGCAGGAAGTCGAGTGCCCCCATCGCAACGGGCGTCCCCGGTCCGAACTTGACGGCCTCCGGCGTCATCCAGTAGCGAGCGGTGCCCACGCTCGCCGACGGCGCAGTGTGGGCGTCGTAGTGCAGATCGGCCTCGCCGGCCGCGGTCACCAGCGTCACGCCGCACGCCGGGCAGGCGTCGCCGGGCGCGAAGTCGGCCGCCAGGTAGCGCGCGCCGCAGCCGCCCGCGGCGACCGGGCACACGCTCATCGGCGCGGGCGCGCGGTTGGCGACGGTGAACTCACGGGTCGGCGTGCGCATCCCCGGACCGTACTCGCCACCCCACGCCTCGGGCGGGCCGACGTCCTGCAGCGACCCGACCACGATGCCCGGGTAGCCGCCCGTGGCCGGCTCGTCGTCAACCACGACGACCCCGCGATCGTTGCCCAGCGAGTCCATCCAGTGATCGTCGCCCAGGTACAGCGGCGATGAGTCGTCCAGGTCCACGTCCACGCGCGCGCACATGAACCGCGAGTCGAGGTAGCTGAAATCGCGGTCGAGCGTGCCCGCGATGGCGTTGCCCTGGGCCACGTCGCTGTTGGTCACGATGCGGTTGCTGTAATCCGTGAGGTCGGCGAGGTAGTGCCACTCAGCTAGTGCCACTCAGCGTCGTTGCGGTAGAAGGTGTCGATGCCGCCCCCAACCGGACGATAGCTCTGCAACGCCACCGATGGCGTCGCCTCGGACCACTGTGCCAGGATCCGCCCGACGCCCACCGCCTCGGGTGGCATGCGGTACGGCCACGCCTCGTCGCTGATGAATCCGTCGCCGTTGGCCTGCTTCTCCTCCACGGGGTAGTCCACGCCATCGTTGGCGTCCGCCGTGGCGATCAGCGGCGACTTCGTCGTGTCCACGATGATGTACGGCGCCTTCACGGTGGACATGTCCGCCGTGATGCCGGCGCCCGCGAAGTCCGGCTCCACCTCGCCCGGATCGGTGTAGAGGTCGGTGCCGTAGACGTTGTTGTAGTCCACCTCATCGGGCGAGGGAATGGTCCGCGTGTTCGAGCGGATGACGACCTTGATGAGCCACGTACCGGTCTGAACGGCATCGGTGTCGTACTGCCGCGGGATCTCCACGCGCAGCGCGCCGCTGTTGGTGATGATCTGGCAACCGTTCTGAGTGTCGTAGTTTGTCCGCTCGGCCGCGGTGATCCCCCCGGCGCTCTCGAACTCGTTGCCGTAGAGCGTGCTGTAGGCCTGGACCTCGAGTGCGCTGGTCTCGTAACCCACGGCCCCCATCTGGCGCTCTTCGTGGTGGCGGATGTACCACACGTCACCGTCCGAGACCCGATAGGGGTTGATGTGGATGACATACTGGTTGGCGGCGGCGGTGCCGGCGTTGCCGCTGGTCATGTAGTAGACCGCGGCGGCGCTGACGTTCTCACCGCTGTCGATGTACTGATAGCCGTTCTGCACGAGCGGCTGCGCCCCGCTGTCCAGGTTCGCCGCGCGGGCGGTCAGGTATGACGCCACGTTCTCGGGCGCCGGACCCTCCCAGGGCGAAGGGTTGGCGTTCCAGACCGGCTCCGCGAGCCCGCCCGGGTGGAAGGGCCGCCCGATCAGCGGATGGTCCTCATCGTTGTCGGCATCGGCGGCGGTCACATTCAGGCGGCCCAGGATGCGCGTCTTCGCGTCGGCCTCCACCAGCTCCAGGTTCGCCGGGTGACCCGCCACGCCGAAGGGGTTGGGGCACACATCGTCCCCCGGCGTCCCGTCCTCCCAGAAGGTGCTGTAGCCGCAGTACGGGCACACCCACTGCTTGCGCACCGCGGTCATGTTCCATGTCCACGTATCGGTGTTGGGCACCGGCGCGCGCGACGCGCTGCCATCGTCCGTGTACGTGGACAGATACGTGCGCACCTCCCACGGCGGCTCGGCGTTCTGCGCCACCGCAGGCAGGGCGACTGCCAGGGCAATCACTATGGCGATCATCGACCTAGGACGCATGCGTGGCACCTCTTCGCTGTGTCACCTCGACTGCACGCCCGCTGCGGCCCGTGCACCCCATCACCTGACCTCGGCGTAAGTGGGCTGCGTGAAGGGGTCAACCCACATCTGCCCGGACGTCGGCACCGACCGCCCGGCGTCCAGCGCGTGCACGTCATCGTCCGGGTCCTCGGGCACGTTCGCGTTCGTAGCCACCTCGAAGATGTGGCTGCCGAGAACCGCGTTCCTGGCCCCGGAGCCGATGTTGCCCGGCGTCGCGCTCTCGATCAGACCCAGGCTGTTGACGATCAGATGCCGCCCCGAGCGCAGGCGCTGCGCGCACACCGGGTACCAGCGCTTGTCATACGTGCGCTGCTGCGGCGTGCCCTCTGCGGTGATGATCGTCGTCATGGGCCGCCCACCGTAGTTGGGGCCGACGAAGTACCACTGCGGCTGGTCGGTGGGCCAGGCCGAGCCGCCACCCATCTCGTGCAGCGCCCAGTTGTCCGGGTTGGCGTCGCTCACATCGATGTAGAACTCGAACACGCCCGGGCCGGCGGCGGCCAGCGCGTGGTCGGGGCCGCCCGAGCGACCCACGTAGCGCGAGCAGGTCACCGTCAGGTAGATCGTCGAGCCGTAGCGCCGGTACTCGACATGCTTGATGTTCTCGAACTGCAGCGGCTCGTTCGACACGTTGTTCGCGTCCGAGGGATCGGAGTCGTACAGCCAGGCCCAGTACCGCCACCTCGCGCCCGGGCTGCCGTTCGCGGTGTAGACGCTCGCCATCGGGTTGACCAGCCCGGCCCCGGCGTCGATCACGAGGATCTGGTTCAGGTTCGATGCCGCGCACAGGTAGCCGATCAGCCCATCGTTGACCGGGTCGAAGATCGGCTGCGCCGACGTATAGCGCACCCGCAGGAAGCCTCGCGGCGCCTCGCCCACCCGCACATAGGTCGGCGTCAGCCGCCGGACGCTGTGGCGCTGCCGCCCGTCGAGCACGAAGCTCACCGGGTCATAGAACCGCGTCTCGATGTCGATCACCCGGGCGTTGCCGGTGTCGGCGACGACCGTGTGCACCACGACGAAATCGCGAGTATTCCCGCCACCGATGTCCACGGTCTCGACGTCGTAGTACCGGTGCGCGTCGGCGGGCCGTGACAGCCTCACGTCATGGTTGTCGGGACTCGTGTAGTACTCATAGCCGTACAGGTCCTGCGGCCACACGATCCGGCCCGACCGGTCGATCTCCACCACGCGATTGTTGCCGCTGTCAACCACCAGGATATTGCCGGTCAGCAGTCGCTGAGCCTTGGCGGGGCGGCTGAACGGGCGCCGCAGGTCCTCGCCGATGAACGACTGCGCGCGCTGCGGACTCGACGTGCCGGTGCACACCCAGCTCGGCTCCGAGCCCGTGGTCTCGATGATGCGGTCGGCGTCACACAGCAGCACCCGCCACGGTGACAGCGCGCTCACGTAGCCGTAGCTGGTGTCCGGCGATGCGGGCGAGTCCGTCATGCGTGAGCCCACGAAGACCCGATCCTCGGCGATCGACGGCGACGACATCACGATCGGGATGCCCACCGTGCCCGTCTGTGGCCGCGCCGGCATCATCAGCGCAGTGCGCACCAGGCCGCTCGCCTTGTCCCACGCCAGCGACAGCATGGTGTCGGCCGCGAACCGCCCGTCCGGTGCCTCGAAGGCCGCGTTGATGTCGCTGTCCAGGCCCTGGGTCCCGACGTGGGCCGTGTCGCCGGCCATGGCCGGCGACGACAGCGACGGGCCGAACTGCTCGGCCATCTGGTGCCGCTCCTGCGCTATGTTCAGCGCCGGGGACGGAACGGTGATGAACGCGCCATCGCGCTCCGACCAGCCGATGTAGCTGACCAGCAGCTCATCGCCCGGCCCGACCGGGTCGCCGTTGGCATCGGTCGCCCCCGTCAGGTCCACCCAGCCGTCGAGCGACAGGTCCAGCCCGCCCACCACGACCGTGCCGTTCGTCGGACCGTACTGCGCGAGCGGAATGAGCGTGCTATCCGGCCGGGTGATGATCGGCTCCACTCCCACGGTCCAGTTCACCGGGTGGTAGTGCAGCCGGATGTGGTTGTAGGTGTGGTGGAAGCGCTCGATGTCCGGCACCGCGTGCAACTCGCCCGTCACCGCGACGTCGTCGCTCGGGTCATCGGGCGTCTGGTTGTCGTGAGTCCAGTCCACCAGCACGGCCCGTCCGTAGATCGGGCCGATGGGCGCCCCGCTCGCGGCCGTCACGCGGCCCGCCGTCGCGGCCGGGAAGGTCAGGTGGCGGCTCCAGCGGTCCACCCGGTAGCTGATCGGCGAGATGACGATGCCCGTGCCGGCCAGCGTCACCGTGGTTGGCGCCTGCTCGTTTGGCGACACGTGGTAGGAGCTGGCCATGCCGTGACCGAGGCGGATCGTCGGCTCGATCTGCCGGCTGAGGCCGATGACGGAGCTGGTCGCCAGGGCGTTGACGTAGTCCACGGCGGTGGTGCCCACGATCGCGGTGTTGTCGTCGAAGGCGGCGCCGGTAACGCTGCCGGTGATCGACGCCGGACCCGCTCCGGGCACGCGATCGACCGGATCGTAGCTCCACCGTACCGCGCCGGTGCCGGCGTCCAACCGCGCGAAGCCCCCGCCCCGTGTCGGCGGCGTCGCCGGCGCGTAGACGATAGGCGAGCCGGCGCTGGCGATGACCTCGTCCGCGCCCATGCTCGCCGGCTGCCGGATGGTGTCGCCGAGCGGCAACGGCCGACGCCAGCGCACCGGCCCCGGCAGCGTATGCGGCTCATCGGCCACCGTGCCGGGGGCCGGGTCGAGGTGATAGTCCACCAGCACGTCAATACCGGTCTGCACCTCAATGGGGTCCTCGCCCGCGGCCACCGCGCCCGCGATCGCCTCGCGCACGGCCCCGGGCGCATAGTGACGATGTCGCCCATCGTGCCACTGGTCGGGCACTATCGTGGTGCCGTTCACCGCCAGCACCGTGTTGTCGGTGGCGTCGTCGAGCATGGCGCTGTTGACCCGCACCAGGAAGTAGTCGGCGTTAAGCAGCGGAGTCGCCGTGCTGCGCATCAGCGGCGCCGGCACTACGCAGAACTGGCAGCCGCCCGCCGTGCCGTCAAGCGTTACGCGGCCGAGCCCTGCGTCATAGCGATAGGTCACGGCCGTGCCGAAGGTCACCAGCGCGTCGGCGTAGCCCCCGTCCACCGTTCCTCCCGCGGCGTGTACCACGGGGATAGCGCCCGGCGCGGGCGGCAGCGGCGCGCGCGTTGCCGGCGACGGATCCAGGACCCAGTTCGGATCGTGGATGGGCGGCAGTGACCGCTGGTCCTCGACGTCGGCCAGCGGCCCGCCCACGCCGTCAAGCTCGGGATCCGACGACGGGTACACCCACCAGCCCGCATTGTTCGGGTCGCCCGCGGACCAGTCGAAGGCGAGCTCGAAGCAGTGCAGGCGGCTGTAGGTCCTCTCGACCGCCGGGCCGGCCAGCAGGTCATCGTACTCGCTGGCCAGCACGTAGACGAAGCCGTTGTGCACCACCGGCGTGGACAGCGCCACGACGTCGCCCGTCCCGCCGTAGCCGTCGATGGTCCTCTCCCAGATCATCGCGCCCGGCGTGTTGAAGGGCGCCGGCACCTGGCTGAGGATCTCGGCATCAATCGTCGCGTTCAGGCAAGTCACGAAGCCCATGGGGACGCTGGGCTCAAGCACCGAGCTGACCAGCACCACCTGGATCGGGACGTCGTAGCCGCCCGTGCCGGAGACCATCATGGTCGCCAGCGTGGGTGACGCGAAGCGCGGCGTGCGACCCGCCCCCAGCGTGTTCTGCCATAGGACATCGTATCCGGTACCCGCTCCGTAGTCGGCGATCCCGTCGTCCGGCCACGCGTCGCCGTCCAGGCTCTGCTCGGGCGCCATGTCGAGGCACACGATCCGCGCCCCGGGCCCGCCGGGGATGGTCGCGGGCACACTCACGGCGTAAACCATGCCCCGACCGTACACCGGAGCGGCCACGACGGCGCCGAGGCTGCTGCTCGGCAGCGCCTCGCCCCGCTCGGGGTACTGCCAGGCGATGTCCAGCGGGAAGGGGGCGCGCGCCACGGTGGTCGCCGAGGCGCGCGGCGTGCGCCGCGCCTGCTCCCACCGGTCGTTCCACTGAATCATGTTCAGGGAGAGCTTGACGTCCGGCGCCTGCGTCGGGTCGGGAGCGGGCCGGCGGCCGGCCGTGAAGCCGGGGCCCGACGAGCCGGGCCCGATCCACTCGCTCACGTCGAGCCCTACCCCGCCCGTGGTCAAAACGATGCTGCCGCTGCCGTACGACGCGGCGACGACGAACGGCTCGCGGTTGATGATCCGGCCATCGGTGTCGATCTCCCCCACCTGCGCGACGGTGCGGAAGACCGACCCGAGGTTCGTGATGTAGAGGCCACTCACGGCCGTCGAGCCCGCCTGGACGTCCACCCACTCGGGGTCATCGCCCAGCCGCGCCACGCTCGCCGAGTTCAGGCCGTACGGCTCGCTCAGCAGGCCGTGCCGACTATCCAGCGGCACCCGCGCAAAGCTGCCCACCCCCGGATCGGCGAACTGGAATGGCCAGGGGAAGGCCGTCCAGACCGTGCCGCCCGCAACCAGGTCGTTGTCCACCCACAGAACCGCACCCGCCTCTACCGCGGCGCGCAGGCCCTCGCGCTCGAGGAACGTCAGGTCCAGGTCGGGGGCGCAGATGTAGATCAGGTCCATCCCGATGAGCTGGCGCGCGCTCTCGTCCGTCAGCGGCACGAACCAGTACGCGCGCTTGCCCTTGACCACGTAGTCCGAAGGCGTGTCGCCGCTGACCACCGTCGGCGGCGCCAGCGGGTTCTCGAACACCCAGTCATCGGGCGTCAGATCCGAGCGCCGCATCCCCTCGATCACGTAGGGATTAGGGTGCGTGGCCGGGGTCTGACCGGCCACGCCCAGCACACACGCCTTGATGACGCGCTGCGCCGCATCATAGCGGAAGGTCGTGCGCGCTGCCGCTGCCGGGAGGGCCACGACGAACAGAATCAGTGCAGTCAAGAGCAGGCAGTTGCGGCACAACCGCATGTCGATTACCTCCGTGCCGAGCCCGAGGACGAGAGGTCGCCGGCCTACTGCGCTTCGCCGTAGTACACCAGGTCGGGGCTGACGGGCAGCAGGGGTACCCTCGGCAGGTTCGCGGCCGGGTGCGTCGGGTCCACCACCGCACCGTGGAAGCGCGCCAGCCGCAGCGTCTCATCGAACTCGTACTCGATCGTCCCCCACTGCGACAGAGTGCCGATGGTCGCGCCCGCGTACGCCGCCGGGTAGGCCATCTTGTCGGTCCAGTCCTGGGCCGCCTCCACGGGCGCGGTGAAGTTCTCGGCGATCGTGCCGTTGAAGGTGATCTTGTAGTTGTAGCGCCGGTTCTCGACCGCCCGGCCGCCGCTGACATCCTCGTCGAAGTAGTCCGCCGTCAGCACGTACCAGCATCCGCGCTCCGCGAACACCGCCGCGTTCACGCGCGCGTTGATCGAGCCCACCGGCAGCCCGTCGCTGTTGTACTCCTGCACCTTCCACTTCTTCAGCCAGTAGCTCGTCGAGCCGGCCGACAGGTGCGGGTCGGCGTGCCGCAGGATGACGCCGTTGGCCAGCCCCGGCGTGGGGGTCATCGCCCCGCCCACGTCCCACGGCAGGTTCGCGCCCGCGCTGCGGTACGGCGCCCAGTTGGGTGCGATGCCCTCGACGCCGTACGGCTGTGGCGGCATCGAGCCGTCCGGGAACACCGCCGCGGGCGGCACGAACACGAAGGTCGTGTTCACCATCGGCGGGGGCGCTACGCCGAAGCTGTAGGCGCTGTAGCCGCCGCCCGACACCCACGTGGTCAGCGACACGCCCGACGGCCCGGGGTCGCCCGCCGCCTGCCTGGCGACCAGCGCCACGCTGTTGCCCACCGGCGTGTCGCCCCAGAAGAAGGTGCTGTAGGCCCGACCGTCGGAGCCCGGCGCCAGCTCCCAGTGCTTCTCGAGATCGGACGGGTTCAGCGGATCATCCGGCACCGCCGGCGCCGTGCCCATGGTGAGCTGCGGCACGATCTGCGTGGCGTTCAGACACACGCAGTCGCGGGCCAGCAGCGCGATCTTGGTGTTGAACACGTCGGCGACCGGGACGGCCAGGTGGTCGTTGGGCGACAGAAGCTGCCCGTCGATGTAGATGGTCCCGTTCGACACGACCGTCAGGTCGTACGCCCGCCGCAGGTTGCCGCCGCCGTCGGTCAGACCCGCCGGGAGCCGGCCGGAGATGCGCACATTCCCCTCCGCCACGATGATCGGGTAGCGCACAGCGGGCGTCGTGCCGTCCAGCCACGGCGTCGGGTAGTCCAGCACGATCGTGCTCTGGCCCGAGTCGGCGCCGGTGAGGTCGCGCCACGTCTTGTCGTGCCGGGTGATCTTGATGCCCGGCTGCCCCGGTTCGTGGTTCGGCCACCACACCTCACCCGCGCCCACCGGCAGCGCGACGCTGTAGGCGCCCGCCGCCGCCTCGTCGGGCAACAGCTCGATCTCCACGCCCGGAGGCGAGTACGTCGTGAACAGCGCATTCCAGCCGCTGTCGGCCGGCCGAGTGCCGCCGGCCGACCGCGGTCGCTGCCAGTCGTCCACGAGCTGCTGGATGTTGTGATCGAACTGAGTGTCGTCGAAGTTGCCGAGGTAGATGCCGGCGCCGAACCCCCACAGACCCGTGCTTACGTACTCCCCCGAGCCGACCGGGTACTCGACCACGTCGCCCGAGTCCCGCGTCAGTTCGCGATAGCGGTCCATCGGCGTCACGCCGTCGCCCACCGTCAGCCCTGGGGCCGTGATCTTCGCCACGAACCGCGACTCGCCGGCCGTCGTCCCACGCTGGCCGTCCCGCACATGGCCGTTGAAGGTGTCGAAGGCCGGATCGTCGCTGGGCAGCAGGAAGTCCGTCACCGGCGGAGCGCCGTCGTCCACCATCACCTCGGCCGCGCCATCGGTGTCGTCGAGCATCTCGATGCCGCCGGTCACCTCAAAGGTGTCGTGGCGCGCGTAGCCCGCCGGGCTGATGCGGTCGAGCAGCTCGAACTTCGTGCTGGCCTCGACCATCGCCCCGGTCCCGGGGGCGAGGTGCGGCGCGCCCCCGATCTGCAGCAGCCCGTTGACACGCACCGGCCCGGGGATGGTCGCCGACAGCCACTCGACCGAGGGCGTCGTCGCCGTGCCCGGCGGGATGCTGCCGTTGTTGTCCATGTCCACGTACGGCGGAACTCCAAGCTGCGCGGGCCGCCCGTGCTCGGTAGCGTTGTGCACGAAGCGCGCGTAGTCGAGTATCGGGAGCGGCTTGTAGGCCACCAGCTTGCGGTACACCTGCGTGGCATCGACGCGGCCGATCGACTCGATCTTGATGCGCCAGTCCATCGGGTCCGGCGTTCCGGCGTCGCCCGGCTCCCACGGGTCGTAGCTCACGCGCAGGAGGAAGTAGCCGCGCCCCACGACCAGGTTGTTGGCGGGTACCGTCGTGGCGCCCGGCCGGCGCACGTCGGGGTAGCGGCTGTAGCCACGCCGGACGTAGGCGCCACTCACTGCATCCACCTCGGGCGCCCAGCCGCGCTGCAGCTCCATGTCCGTGTAGTAGTCGTCCTCGGTCTGCGACAGCCCGTCCGGTCCCCAGATCTCGACGTCCACCGAGCCGTCGGTGTACGTCGCCGGAGGCTCGGGCGGCCGCCAGTCCGCCGCGTCGGGGCT
>JALGUI010000782.1 GCA_029820915.1 Candidatus Zipacnadia bacterium
GGCCCGGGCGGGCACCAGCACCAGCAGACGATGCCGCGAGAGATTCCGCCCGACCACGCGGTCGCACTGATCACGCTCAAGGAGGTGCTCTCGTACCTGCACAGCATCCACGCGCGTGAGGGCGGGCGGGTGCTGGTCACCGGACACGGACCGGTCGGGCTCGCGGCGGTCTACCTGGCCCGAGAGCTGATCGGCGCGGCGCGCATCGTGGTCGCCGGGCGCAGGCCGGGGGCCGCGCCGCAGGTGCTGAGCTTCGGAGCGGACGCGTGGGCGGACACGCGCGAGGAGGGCTGGCCCGCGCAGGCCGTGGAGCTGCTGGGCGGCCCGGCCGACACGGTCTACGAGACGACGGGCGGCGCGGCGGTGACTGCGGCCGCACTGTCAATGCTGGCGGAGGACGGGACGCTCGGCCCCTACGCCGCGCGCACGGACGACCAGGCCGCCGAGCCGCTGCCCGAGGACGACCGCTACGGCCCGCCCGGCACGGACGAGAGCCTGGCCCACGACGCGATCGTGCAGGCGACGCTGGATGGGCGCATCGACCCGGCGCGCTTCATCACGCACCGCCTGCCGCCGGAGGAGATCCAGCGCGGCTTCGAGCTGATCGAGCGCCGCGAGGCGCTGAAGGTTGTGTTCGAGCTGTGAGCTCCGAGGCTCAAATCTGGGTAATGCATGTCGGGCTGGAAGCTGAGAGCGCGCGGGGGTGCGCTCTCACCTCCGCCTGATCCCGCCCCCGGGCGGGATCAGGCGGAGGCCGACCTACGCGAACAATGTGGGCTGGTCGCCATCCGTGCCGTTGCCCCCTCCCGCCCGAGATGCTAAGCATCTCCAGGGAGGGGGGAGAGAGCGCGAAGCGCTCTGGGGGGAGGGAGCCGTTGCCCTCGCCCTGCGGAGCGACGCATGTTCAGAGGCTGTCCGGAAAGGGTCAAATCGGCCAGAATCGGGCGCGCGATGCCCAAGTTCGCCCCTGTCAAGCTGTACGCGAATCGGGCCCGAATGGGGCATTTCCGGGCTTTCCGGACAGCCTCTTCACATGCGTCGGCTGTTAGACGCCCCCGACCGCGCGAGGAGGAGACATGCGCAGGATGATCGGACTGGCCGTCGCCATCGCGGCGCTCGCGTTTGACGCCCACGCCCAGGAGGCCCTCCTTTCCATCGCCGACGAGGTGCGCATCGAGCCCGGCGAGCAGGAGATCCTGCGCTTTGACCTGACCGGCGACCTGCTGGCACAGCAGCCCGCGCTGCGGCTGCTGGCTCGGCTCGATCGCGAAGCTCTCGGGGGCTCGACCTATGCCATGCGCATCTGGCTCAACGAGACGCGCATCGACGTCGAGCGCATGCTCAACAAGCCCCCCGAGACCCGCATGTACTCGGGCCAGATCCTGCCCTGGGAGGGCCAGAGCAGCTTCCGCGCCGTCTACTCGCCGGACTGGGAGGCGGCGAACCGTAGCGACAACCGCAACTGCCTGGTCGGCGGGAAGGCCTACGAGTTCGTGTTCGCGGTCGCGGACCTGCTGGGCGAGGGTGCGAACACGCTACGCATCCGCCACATGTCGCCGAACATCCCCCAGGCCCTCGTCGTGGCCGAGATCGCGCTGGTCGTGGCGCCCGAGGCGATCCCGGCGGAGGAGGGCGAGATCGGCGCGCCGGCGCCCACAGGCGAACTTCCCCTCATCGCGCCCAAGCCTGTCGCGCCGGTCGAGTACTCGGTCGAGCCGCTCGACCGCGGCGGCTTCGCCATCGTGGCCGGGGACCAGCGGGTCACGTGCGCAGCGCCTTCTCGTGGCCGAACGTCGGCTGGAACCGCCTGGACGACCAGGCGGGCGACGAGGAGGAGGCCGGGGCGCTGATGCAAATGGCCGAGAACGACATCGGCCGGCTGCTGGTGACCGACCGCTCGGGGAGCATCATCGGCATCATCAGCCACAGCGACATCGTCCGCCTCATCAAGCTCCGCAACGGCCTCGGGCGACATCGTCCGCCTCATCAAGCTCCGCAACGGCCTCGGGATCTGAAGGGCCCGCCACCTACCGCGTCGCGGACCACCCGTCGCTGCGCAGGCCCGACAGGTCGTCCGCAGGTCGGTGCTCCGTACTTCGGCAGCGCCGGCGCGGGACGCATGCTTGCTCCTCCTCTGTGCTGCCTCACTGACCGGCATCCCCGCCGATTGGCCCGTGTCACAGACGTTTAACGTGACAGCCCCTGCA
>JALGUI010000783.1 GCA_029820915.1 Candidatus Zipacnadia bacterium
CGCCTCTCCATGCACGACGGCGGCAACGGCGCCCGGGCGAGGACGTCCGGGCCACGGGACGACAACGGCACAGGCGGGAGCGGGGTCCCGCCTCTCCATGCACGCCAACGGCCTGCTCTCCGCGTAGGTCGGGCATCCTTGCCCGACGCCGTTTGCCCGGGCCACCGGACGACAACGGCACAGGCGGGAGCGGGGTCCCGCCTCTCCATGAAGGGCGATGGCCAACGGCGACGGCCGACAGGTCTGGAGACCTATCCCACAAACCGGCAGCCTACCCCTCCCCCACCAACCGCCGTGCCAGGAGCAGCGCCCCGGCCTTGTCCAGCGGCTGGTTGAGGTCGCCGCAGTTAGGGGCCTGCACGCACGCCGGGCAGCCATCCTCACATGGGCAGTTCGCGATCTGCTCGGCCACCGCCGCCAGCAGGTCGTCGAGGCGGTCGTAGGCCACCTCCGAGATGCCCACGCCGCCGTTGTAGGCGTCGTAGACCGAGACCACCGGGCCCTGCAGGTCGTCATGCGCGGATTCCGAGACCCCGCCGACATCGCGCGCGTCGCAGAACGCGAAGATGGGCAGCAGCGCGATCATGGCGTGCTCGGCCAGGCCCACGGTCTCGATGGTGCCGGCGGGCAGCTCCAGGTCCTCGGTCCCCAGCTCCTGCTCGGTCACCTGCCGGACCTTGCGGTAGGCGATCACGGCCGACGTGATCTCCAGCTCGCCCAGCAGCGCCCGAGCGCCGCAGTCGAGCTCCCGCTCGGTCCGCCACTCGTGCACGCGCATCTGCGACGCCGTCATCGGCTGCGTGTAGTAGTCCACCTTCGCGGGCTTGACCCACGCGGTCTGATCGTCGAGGTCCAGCTCCTCGACCAGGTAGCCCTCGCTCGCGTGCAGGTAGATCGCCCCCGGGTGCACGATGCGGAAGGCCGAGGCGGCGTCCACGGTGCCGATCAGCTCCCCCTTGCCCCGACCCGCCAGCCGGATGCTCCACGGCGCGCCGCCGGCCGAGCGCAGGCTGATCTCGGCCGCCGGGTACAGGTCGGGGTCCACCCAGTACCAGCGCGTGCGCTTCGCGATGTAGGGCAGGTCGGAGTCCTCGCGGTTGCCAGGGTCGGCGAGGATCTCGAGGATCGCCTCCATCTCGTCGCCGAACAGCTCCCGGTCGGCGTCCTCGATGGGCCGCTCGTAGGCCGCGCACAGCAGGTGGCCGGCGAGGATGTAGCGGTTGCGCGGGTCGATCAGCGCCCGCTCGCTCTCCGCCTCCAGCAGGTACTCGGGGTGGTCGAGCAGGTAGCGATGCACTCCGCCGGGCAGCGTGACGAGCGCGGCCAGCGAGTCCTGCCGGCCCCGCCCGGAGCGCCCGATCTGCTGCCAGGTGCTCGAGATCGTGCCCGGGTAGCCGGTCAGGATCGCCGCGTCGAGCCCGCCGATATCCACGCCGACCTCGAGCGCGGTCGTGGACACCACGCCCAGCAGCTCGCCCTCGAAGAGCCGGCGCTCGATCTCGCGACGCTCCTCGGGCAGGTAGCCGCCACGGTACGACATGACTCGCTCGGCCAGGTCCTCGAACTCCGCCAGCCCCTCGCGCGCGTAGCGCAGGATCAGCTCCGCGACGCTGCGCGCGAGCACGAAGACGATGGTGCGCACGTGCGCCTTCACAAGCTCGCGCATTAGCTCCGCCGCCTCGAGGTTCGCGCTGCGCCGGCGCAGCGCCTGGCCCTCGAGCGCCGGCGGTTGCCAGAGCACCAGGAATCTGCGACCCTGGGGAGCGCCGTCGTCGTCCACGATGGTCGCCTGCAGGCCGGTCAGCTTCTCGAACAGCTCGCCGGGGTTGCCGATGGTCGCCGAGCAGGCGATGAACTGCGGGTCCGAGCCGTAGTTGGCGCAGACGCGGCGCAGCCGCCGCAGCACGTTCGAGGTGTGCGAGCCGAACACGCCGCGGTAGGTGTGCACCTCGTCGAGCACCACGAACTCGAGGTTGCGGAAAAAGTCGCCCCAGGTGTGGTGGTAGGGCAGGATGCCGATGTGCAGCATGTCGGGGTTGGTGAGCACCACCTGCGCCTCGCGCTTGATGCGCCGCCGGTCGCGCGCGGGCGTGTCGCCATCGTATGTGGCGGCGTGGAAGGCCGTGCCCGCGCCGAAGTCCGCCAGCTTGCGGAGCTGGTCCTGCGCGAG
>JALGUI010000784.1 GCA_029820915.1 Candidatus Zipacnadia bacterium
AGCAGCCCTCCCGCGGTGACGACTCGCAGCTCGGTGACCTCGCTCCAGGGGAAGGTGCGCCACTTGCCGAAGGGCGGGAGCAGCCTGATGCCCCCGGCGTCTACCTCGATCTCGTCCTCGCGAAGCCTGGCCCGGTAGCGCACCAGCCGGTTACCGCTCTGGACCACGTGCCCCGCTCCGGCAAGCGCGAGCGCTCCGAGGAACATGATGCCTCGAAGCCCGGCAGGGCCCATCCCCTGCCAGATGTGCCACGCCAGCCACAGCGGCAGGCCCACCAGCAGGCACACCCTGAGCGGCATAAGCAGGAACGGTATCTGTTCCCGCCAGTCGGGCGTAAAGCCGAACTCGCGGCGAGTGTCGCTTCCTGGCTCGGGCATGGTGCGTGGCAGTTCGCCCCCGCTGGCCGCCTATCCTCGCGGCCGGGCTGTCACCCACCACGACCGGCGAGTTGCAGGCGCGCGCGCCGCGTGTCGCGAATACAGGGGGGCCCCCGAGGCGAAGACGAGGAGGGCGTACCATGGCCGTATCCGGCTGGCGCGTGCTCGTGACCTCCGCAATCGCGCTGCTGATCGCCTGCGACCTCGGGGGCGCGCAGGTTGCCCCGCCGACCGAGGACCTGATTGCCGGGCCCGCCGCCGGGCCGTGGCGCCGGCTCTTCCTCGACGCCATGGTCGTCGAGCGCAGCCACGGCCTAGATCGCGTCTTCCACGCTGCCGACAAGCACGAGGCCAACCCGCTGATCGTCGCCGACCGCCCGTGGGAGCAGGGCGGAAGCTACTCGGGGCCGTACCTGTACGGGACCGTCATGTGGGACGAGGGCCGCCTGCGCATGTGGTACCACGTGCACCACGGCGGCGGCTACCGCACCCCGTACGCCGAGACGGCCGACGGCATCCACTGGGACAAGCCCAGCCTGGGAATCATCGAGGAGGATGGCTCGACCGAGAACAACCTGGTGGTCGGCATGAGCGCCGACCCGGAGGAGGCGGACAACCCCCGCAGGGCCGCCGGCCAGTGCCACAACCCGAGCGTCATCGAGCGGCCCTGGGAGCCCGACCCGGAGAAGCGCTATGCGCTGTTCTGCTACGGGGTGGACCACCGCCACGCGCGCGTGGCCTTCTCGCCCGACGGCCTGCACTGGACCTGGCCCGAGGAGAGCCGCAAGCAGGGCCTGTTCGGCTCGGGCGATGTGCTCAACTTCTTCTGGGACCCGTACCAGAGCCGGTACGTCGCCACCTGGAAGACGGGCAACCGGCGCGGTCGGGCGGCGGGCGTCGCGTGGTCTGACGACGGCCTGGAGTGGACGAAGCCGGTCGAGGGCCCGGTGATGGTCGCGGACGACCTCGACCCGGACGCCACGCAGATCTACGGCATGCCGGTCTTCCCCTACCAGGGCATGTACATCGGCCTGCCCTGGGTCTACAACTCGCGGTGGTTCAAGTACGGGGGGTACACCGACCAGCGCATGTACGAGGTCGAGCAGGGCAGCCCGTGCACGATGGACGTGCAGCTCGCGTGGAGCTGGGACCTGGTCAACTGGACGCGGCCGTGGCCTCGCCACGCGTTCATCCCGCGGGGGGCCGAGGGCGAGTTCGACTCGGGGATGATCTACACCGCCCGCGCGCCGGTGCAGATGGGCGATGAGCTGTGGTTCTACTACGGCGGCTGGGTCGGCGCGCACAATGACCCGAGCGCGCACGCGGCCATCGGCGTGGCGACCCTGCGGCTGGACGGCTTCTGCTCGATGCACGCGGAGGAGAAGGGCTGGCTCATCACGCGCCGCGAGCCCTTCACCGTCCCGCGCGTCACCGTCAACGTGCGCTGCGGCGAGGACGGCTACATCATGGCGGAGCTGCTCGATGCCGAGGGCAACGTGATCCCGGGCTTCTCCGAGGACGAGTGCGTGGGCTTCGGCGGGGACTCGGTGCGCCGCGTCATCTACTGGCGGACCCACGAGCTGCCCGAGGAGTTGCGCCGCGCGGACAAGAAGATTCGCTTCATCCTGCGCGATGCCGACCTGTACTCGTATCTCCCCGACCAGACCGCAGAGCCGGAGACGGTGATCTGGGATCCGGGCGCCAACGGTGGCCT
>JALGUI010000071.1 GCA_029820915.1 Candidatus Zipacnadia bacterium
TGTCGCGGTGCACGTCCAATCCTACATACATGGGTTGCGCCTCCTTGGCGAAGCTTGGTGCCACCTGAGCTAACGTTCGCCATGCGACCGCGCAACCCATTTTCATCTTATCAACGGCCGGGCCGGAGCGGAGGCGCGCCGCTCCAGACGGCCGGGCAACGACGGGCGCGGCACAGGTCCGCGCTCTACAAGACGCCAAGGCCGCCGCAATCCGTCCAGGAGGGCCGGGGTGCCTACCCCGGCCGTCGCCCGAAGTGCGACACGTCGTCAACGGCAACCACCGGGGCGGGCTGGGCAGCTCCCTCCGTGCCTCAAACGCCCTCGCGCGGATCGGGCTCGAAGTGCCCTGCGCAGGTTCCGATCGCGCGGGAGGGAGGCGACGTCGCCATCCACTGCGAAGGCCCGGGCAGCATGTGCTGTGAGCTGCTCTCTCAGCACCAGTCCGGCGCGCCAGTCACACACGAGGAGCGATCTGAATGGCCGACGAGAAGCGTCCGAACATCATCTGGATCATGGCCGATGACATGAGCTGGGGAGATCTCGGCTGCTATGGCTCGGACAAGATCCTGACGCCGAACATGGACAGACTTGCCGAGGAGGGCATGCGCTTCACCTCCTGCTACGCGGGCTCGACGGTGTGCGCCCCATCGCGCTCATCGCTGATGCAGGGCCTGCACCAGGGCCATGCCACCGTGCGCAACAACTCCGCGCCGGGCGGCTACCGGCATAACCTGCAGCCCGATGACGTGACCGTCGCGGATATGCTGCAGGGCGCGGGCTACCGCTGCGGGCTCTTCGGCAAGTGGGGGCTGGCGGTCGAGGATCAGACCGGCCGCCCCAACGAGAAGGGCTTCGACGAGTTCTGCGGCTACCTCAACCAGCGCCACGCGCACAACTACTACCCGCCCTATCTGTTCCGCAACACCGACCGCATCGAGTTCCCGCAGCACGCCGGCCACGACCACAAGGCCCCGAACGAGTACGACGCGCAGGGCAGCATCACGCCCAACGGCATGGCCGAGCCCGACAAGGCCCGCTACTCGTTCGACGTCTACGCCGAGGCCGCCGAGAGCTGGATACGCGAGAACGCGGATGGCCCGTTCTTCGCCTACCTGGCCTACACGATCCCGCACCAGGCGTTCGAGGTGCCGAGCCTGGAGCCCTACACGGACCGCGACTGGCCGCTGCTGCAGAAGATCTACGCGGCGATGGTCACGCGCATGGACACGGCCATCGGCCGGGTGCTGCGGGTCCTCGAGGAGACCGGCCGCGATGAGGACACGCTGATCTTCCTCACCTCCGACAACGGCTACAGCCACCGCGGGGTGGGGGAGGACCCGACGCTGGACGAGTTCTTCGCCCACCACGGCCCCTACAAGGGCGAGAAGGGCAACCTGTATCAGGGCGGGGTGCGCGTGCCGACGGTGGCGCGCTGGCCCGCCGCCATCGAGGCCGGCCGTGTCTGCAACGACCCCTGGGCCTACTGGGACCTGATGCCGACCGCGGCGGAGCTGTCCGGCGCCGACTGCCCGCCGACCGACGGCGTCTCCATCGCGCCGATCCTGCGCGGCGAGCCCTACCCCCTCGCCGACCGCCCGCCGCTGTACTGGGAGCACGGCAACGCGCAGGCGGTGCGCCTGAGGCAGTGGTGGGCCTACCGCCCGCATCCGGAGGAGGCGGTCGAGCTCTATGACGCCGACCGCGACCCGCTGCAGGAGGCCGACCGGGCGGCGGAACTGCCAGAGGTGGTCTCGGAGGTCGAGGAGATCATGGCGGACTCGCACGAGGAGAACGTGTACTTCCCCGCGCCGGGCCAGACGCGCGAGGAGTGGGAGGCAGAGCTGGCGCGCCGCGGCATCGAGCTCCCCGTGAACATCGACGTGTAGCCGCCGGCGGCCAGGCGCCAGCTACCAGCAGTCAGGCACCAGGAACCGCAGCGACCGTGAGGCCGCTGCGGTTCGCTGATGCCGTTCCGTGCGACGGGCGCCCTCACCCGTGGGCCGGCGCGCGCGGCTCTCCCTGTTTCAGAGCCTGACCGTGTTGTTCCCCTCGTAGATCTCGTCCACGGCCTCAGCGGGGTCGGTGACGACCTGCCAGCCCGCCGGGTCGGCGGGCACGCCGGTCAGCTCGTAGTCGATCCGCACCGGCTCCAGGTCCGCGCCGATGCCGGGGATCTCCGTGAGCGTCTCGTGGGCCACCACCTCGCCCTGCGGGTTCACGAGCGCGATCTCGGTCGAGGCCACGCCCGCCACTCCGATGTTGTGCACCACCCCGCGCACCGTGCCCTCGGCGACCGTCGTGTCCAGCGGCGAGAGGGCCAGGTCCGGCCGGTCGCGGATGTCGTCCAGCGCCTCCACCTGCTCGATCTCGACGATTGTGGTCTGGCGCGGCGGCAGCGTGATCGGCACCGCCGAGTAGCGCAGCAGCTCCATCTCCTGCGCCTCGACGGGGCGGTCGAGCGCATCGTCGCCATCCGCGTCCGGGCCGATGGCGACGCGGTAGGTGCCGTGGTCGAGCCGCCAGACGCGCATGGCGCCCGTCATCGGCTCATCGGCGAAGCTGTAGACCGCGACCCTGAGGCGATCCGCGCGGGACTGAAGGACCAGCGCCGCGAAGTCGGTCCCGAAGCCCTCCCAGCTCACCGAGAGGCCGTGGTGGATCTTGTTGCGGGTGGTGTAGGCGCCGCAGTAGGCCTTGGCCGCGTTGTTGATCGAGGAGAGGAAGATGCGGTCGGTGAACTGCTCGGCCTCGGTGTACATGTAGCGGAAGCGCTGCATGTGCGCGATGTCGTTCCGGAGCGCCGCGATGAGCACCAGCCTGTCACCGCGCCGCAGCACCCCGAGGTAGGGCTCGTGCTCCTCGAGCCCGCGCAGCTCTTCCTCGCCGAGGCCGTCGAGCAGGCCCATCTGCTCGAACTCGGGCAGGTACTTGTCGATCTGCAGCGATGCGCGCCCCTGGGAGAACATGTCCATGAACGGGCGCGCGTACTTCTCGTCGCCGGTGTAGTCGATCATGGCGCAGAAGTCCGACGCCATGCCGCCGTAGCCGGCGTAGAGCGGGCGGCTCTCGTAGACCTTCACCGGCTCCTCGGTGGCCACGTCCACGGAGTAGGCGTAGGCGCCGGGCTGCTGGTGCTCCAGCCAGCCGTCCGCCCACTCGCGCAGGAACTGCTCGACCTGCGGATGGCGGTTGTACCAGAGCACCTCGAGGACCGGGTGCAGCATCAGCGCGTGGGCGTGGCCGTCCACTCCCAGCTCGCGGTCGATGCGCAGGTCCTCGGCCCCCAGCGTCTGGTTCTTGAAGTGCCGGTGGCCGATGTCGGTCATCACGGTGAGCGCCGGCATCGACCGCGCGGCCGCCAGGGAGCGCTCGAAGTAGACCGGGTCGCCGTAGCCCCACCAGGTCATGAGGGCCTCGTGGTTGACGCCCTCCTCGTAGGCGTGGAGGGGGTCGGTGGAGCGTCTGTTTAGGCCCGCCTCCATGGTGTGCGTCTCGGCGTGCTCGGCCAGCGCCGCCGCTCCCTCAAAGGCCAGCCGCGCCACCGGATCGTCGGAGATCATGGGGAACATCGCGTAGTTCTGATACATGTCCGAGTCATCGCCGACGCGCCCGCCCAGCTCGCCGGTGGGAACCAGCCGGTTCTCGAGCCACCACTTCGGCACCTCGCGCGCCTCCAGCCAGGCCTGGCGCAGCAGCACCGCCCACTCCGGCGCGCCGGGCACCTCGTCGATGGTCGGCTCGAACTCCGGCAGGCCGGCGCGCTGCCACAGCCACTCGTCATACTGCCGCACGAGGGGGTCATCGGGGCCGAGCTGCTTCGCGAACGCGGCCTCGTGCAGCAGCTCGACGACCTTCTCACCGGCGTAGGCGTCCTTCGCCCACTCGTCGAGGTCCACGTCGCGGCTGCGCAGGCCCATCCACGGCCGCGGCTCGCTCAGCGCCGCGAACATGGTGCGCACGATCCACATGCGATACTGCAGCGCCCCCGCGCGCGCCTGCTCGACGGGGGCGTAGTGCAGCTCCACCTGCGGCGTGTCGATGACCGTCTCCGCGCCCGCCTTCAGCGCGACCCAGACCCGGCGGCCCTCGGGCACCACCTGGTCGAGATGGTCGAGGACGATGTGCAGCTCACCCGCGCCCTCCGCGGTCAGCTCCGCGTTGATCACGCGCTGCGCGGGGTTGAAGGGGTCCATGACCGCGACCTCGAGCGGCAGGCCGGTCGGCGCCTCCGGCATGGCCAGGCGCAGCCCGACCGCCAGCAGACCGGTATCCTGCGCGGCCGGATCGGTGACGAAGTGCGCCCAGCCATCCTCCGCCACCTCAAGCCGCACCGGCGTCTCCGTCGGCGCGAGCTGGTAGAAGGCGCCCGGCTCGGGTCCGAAGCGGTCGGCGAACTGGGCCAGCTCGCCCGGCTCCACCTCCTGCCGGGCGTTGAGCACGGTCGGCTGCGGGAGATCGGCCTGCTCGCCGAGGCGGAAGAAGTAGAGGTCGGAGATGAAGCCGTCCTTGAGGTCGAAGAAGCTGAAGGAGTCGCTCATGACGCGCTCGCCGAACAGCGCGCGGGAGCTCTGCGCATTGGCCTGCCAGTCCCAGACCATCTCGCCCTCGCCGGGCTCGTGGTACGAGGTCGCGTCGCGATAGAGCCGGACCTTCGCGCCGCCGCGGATCTGGACGGCGTCCACGCCCCGGTCGTCGGTCAGCGTCACGTGCAGGCCGTCGCCATCGGCGAAGTCGTAGTAGACGCCGGCGCCGGCGTGCGGCGCGCCGTACTCCCAGGTGGAGCCGTTCCAGGCGACCGAGTCGAGCCGTCCATCCACCGGCGCGCCGACGAAGCCCCTCAGCGCGCGGCAGTCCTCAATGCCGATGTCGGTGATGGTCAGCGTCTCGCCGGGCGTCACGGCAATGGCCGGGCCGGAGGCCTCCATGCTGGCCTCGCGCGCCACCGCAAGATCGGCGAGGAGGACGTCGCCCGCGCCCAGCCCGTCGGTGTTGCCGATGATGATCAGCGCGGCTCCTGTCTCCCCGGTGGGGAAGGTCACCGAGTAGTAGCGCCAGTCCTCGCTGGGCTCGGTGTTGACGGAGTAGGCGTCGGACTGCTCCTGGTCGGCGGTCTTCTTCGTCCGGGAGCGCAGGTACACCGCCGCGTCCCCGCGCGCCCAGCCCTCGAGGCGATAGAGCGCGTTGGGCTCGAGCTGGATGGAGCGCTGGATGGTCGCGTAGGAGCCGGGCGTCTGCCAGCGCAGCGCCTGCCGCCCCGCGTCCTCGATCAGCGAGATACGCTCCAGAACGCCCTCGTGGAAGACCCACCCGGCCGGGTTGCCGGCGTCGTCGGTGGCGCGGAAGTCGGCGTTTGGCAGCACGTTGTTGGTGACGAAGTAGGCGCGGCCGTAGCTCTCGGCCGAGCCGTAGGAGGCCCGCGGCGGCCACACGGAGAGCGCGGTGGTGCGGCCTGAGGGGTCCTCGCGGCCGAACTTGATCTGGATCATCCGGCCCGGCTCCGGTGACTCGATGTCGATCTCGGCGAAGGCGATGAAGAGCTCAACGGCCCAGTGGTCATCGCCGACGCCGGCGCCCGCCGGGAACTGGGGCTGGGGCGTCTCCGTCCCGGCCCGCCCGCCCCGCACGCGCTGGCGCGCGCCCGCGGCGTTGACGATGAACTGGTCGAACTCCTGGCGGTCGTCGGTGGTGCGCACGCGCACCTCGAGGCAGTCGTCCTTCCAGACATCGCTGCCGCCGTCCCGCGCGTCCATCTGCAGGCTGCCGGGATCCGGCTCCTCGAAGCGCGCCGCGACGTAGATGCCCTCATCATCGAAGCCTGCGCGCACCCACGTGGCCTTCGGTGGTGCCTGTGTGGTCAGCGGCAGCGTGAACTGGTCGGCGACCGCCGCGCCCTCCCAACAGGCATCATCGAGAGTGCCGTCGATCTCAGGCGGTGCGTCGAAGCGAGGAAGAACGATCTCGTCGGCCGGCGCCTCGCCCTGCGCGGCAACGGGGGCGCACAGCGCAAGCGTCACGGTAAGGAGCATCAATCGCTGGCTGAGCCGGGTCATGTCAGGCACCTCGCAATACGGGAGGATCATCCGCCGGCAGCCCTTTCGCCGGTCGCGGGGCGGTATCCTCGCTTGACAAAGGCCGGCACTCGGAGGACAATTATACGGCCGCTGCGTGTAACATGGCGCCAGATCAGGCGCAACACAGGGGGGGGCATCAGTCGTGCCGAGTCCGTTCCGGGCGTTCCCGAGGGAGGCCAACCCGTTGAACCGCGTGCTGACGTCTCTTGCCGCCATGGTGCTGATCGCCTGCTGCGCCGCCGCGACCGTGGCGCAGGGCCAGGCAACCGTCCTCGACCCGATCTCCCCGATCACCATTAGGCCCCTCACCAAGCGGCCGGCCATCGCCACGGACGCCCAGGGCAACGTGATGGTCGTCTTCTGGGGCAAGCGCGACGACGAGAGCGTGCTGTGGTCGCTGCTCAGTTCTGGTGGCGCGTGGTCGGATGCGGAGGTGCCGCTGCCGGCGGGCGACGACCGCTGGCACTGGTTCGACCTCTACGACCTCGCGGGGCGCAGCGGGCAGTTCGCGCTGCTGCTCAAGAACCACAGTCACAACCGCAGTCACAAGTACTACGCACTGTGGTCCGGCGGCTCGTGGTCAACGCCGGTCGAGTTCCCCGATGACGTGGAGCATCCACGCGAGCTCGGCTTCGATGCGTCGGGCAATCTCCTCACATGGGAGCCCGGCACGCACTCGTACCTGGCCCGCATGAGCGGCGGCGTCTGGCAGAGGGTCGAGCTGCCCCAGCGGCAGGAGACGCGTTACAGCTCGTGCCCGCCGAATCGCCTGGTCCTCGGCCGCACGGGAGCGCTGCACCTCCTCGGAGAGACCCGCAGGAGCGCCACGGGCGGTGTGCTGATGGTCGGGTCGTGTCCCGCCGGCGCGGACCCGATGCAGCCGTCCTCGTGGGTCTATCAGCCACCGGGCTACGATCGCGAGCACTCCGGCGGGCCCCGGCTGAAGCACGAAGTGGGCTACGCCCTGGACTGGCCGCGGCAGACGGTGTGGATGAGCTGGGAGGGGTCGGGCCGCGAGGACGGGGGCAAGATCTTCGTCGGCCACGCACCCATAGGGACCACCTCGGAGGCCGGATGGGTGACCTGGGAGATCGCGCTGCAGGATGGTGACATCGACGAGCAGCAGATCGCGTGCAGCGGCGCCGGGGCCGCCGGCGTGGCATACAAGGCCCGTGTGAACCACCAGGACGAGCTGTACTTCCGCTGGCTGCCGCCCAACGGCCCCGGCGAGCCGATCCAGATCGCGCGCCCTGGATCTCAGACCGAGGCGGCCGATTTCCAGCAACTCTACAACGGAACACTCGCCATGTGCGTCGGCGCGGACGGAACGGCACATGTGGTCATCAAGGGGAAGAAGCGCGGCGAGTATCCGGAAAACGCCGAGCGTCTCTACTACTCACGCGTCACCGGCGGCGCCGTCCTACAGACTGAGCCGGGCGTCACGGGCGGCGCCACCGAGGTCGCGGGCGGACAGCCCGGCGGCGAGCAGACGGGCGGTCAACAGACCGACTGGCAGCAGCAGGGCGGCAAGCCGGACCTGCTGCCGGCTCTCGCTCTGGACGACGATCTCGCCTACGAGCGCGATGGGCAGACGGTCTATCGGTGCCGGCAGTACTATGAGATCGTGCGGCCTGAGGTGGCCGTCCGGAACATCGCGTCGCAGTACTTCGGCGACGTCGAGGTGGACGTATTCATCGACGGGGTAGTGGTGCACTACGTGGGGCACGACGAGTCCGGGCACATGCGCCCGATGATCGAGCGCGATGACGAGCTTGACATCACGCTGCGCATGCCCCGGCTGAAGTACCAGTACCAGCTCGAGGAGGGCTGGCAGCCGCCCGTGCTGCAGCTTGAGGACAGGGACCAGGGACCGCGGGTCAGGATGCACTCGCCGCTGGGACGCAAGACCATCCGGGTGGTCGTAGACCCGAATGACAAGATCGACGAGGTGAACGAGGACAACAACGTCGTCGAGATGGAGTACGAGGTCTCCGGAGCGCGCGAGGATGAGGACCGGCTGCGCCTTGAGTCGCTGGCAGGGCGGACGCTGATCGTGGGGTACAACGACCTGGCCATCCGTAACTGCACGCTCGCCGCCAACACGCCGATCGCCGCTCCGGGGCTGATCCAGGCGCCGACGACGGTGCGCATGATCGTCGAGAACCCGCGCGGCGCCAGCTTCTTCCGCGATGTACCCGTAGCGGTGCTCATTGACGACGAGGAGGTGGCGCGGCAGACGATCCCGTTGATTGACGGCGAGTACCGGCTGCACAACAGCGAGGTAACCGCGCACGGCTGGCCGGGTGCCGAGGAGCGGCGTGGTCCAGACATCCGCGGCGGGTTCCTGGAGATTCCGGTGGACCTTGCGAACGTGGCCATCGGCGCGCATACGCTGACGGTTGTCGTGGACCCGGAGGACGCCTGCGCGGACCTGCAGCGCGACAACAACGTTGCGACCATCCCCCTGCGCGTGCGCGAGCGCGGCGGGACACTGCAGGTGAAGGTAAGGGACACAGACACCGGCCGGGGCGTCTCGCTGGCGCATGTCAGGCTGAGCAACCTGTTTTTCGCCCGCACCGATCGAAGCGGCCTGTTGGCTATCCCGGACGTGCCCGCCGGGGATTACGACCCCCGCGATCTGTGGTGTAGCCGCCCCTACCCCGGCCCGCGCTACGCCGGCCGCGGCGCCGACGCGGCGTTTACCGTGCGCAACAACCAGGCGACGCAGGTGACCGCCTCGCTGGAGCTGCCGGTGGACGTCTACCTGGAGATCACCGACGCCGAGACGAACGCGGCCATGGACGCCCCGGCCAGCGCTCAGCTCACCTGGGCGGGCACCACGCCCTGGGGAACCAGCGACACCGGCGAGATCGTGGGCTGGCGGCAGGGCAACTCCCGGCTGGTCTTCCCCGACGCCCGGCCCGGCCAGTGCACCATCGCAGCGGATGCCTACGCCTACGAGCGCGCCACGCTGCAGGCGGACGTGCATCGCGATAACGCCGGTGAGTGCCACCTGCAGATGACGCTTGAGCGCTCACCGCGCGGGACGGTGCAGGTGACCGTCACCGACCAGAACGGGAACGCCGTGCGAGGTGCATGCGTCTCTCTGCAGAACGTTCCGCGCGGTGCCTGCACGGACAACGACGGCGTCGCGACCATCACCGAGGTCGAGGCCGGACGGTCCTACACCGCCGTCGCCTCGGCCGAGGACTACACCACCGGCAGCGCCGCCACCGGGACCGTCACCGCCGGCGCGACGCAGCAGGCGAGCATCCAGATCGCGAAGATCAATCGACGCGAGAAGGCCGTCAGCTTCGACGGCATCACCTGGGCGCAGTGCGAGAGCTGGCCGGGCTTCAGCTTCGGGCCGGTCAGCTCCGACGGCTACGAGGTCTCGGCCGAGCATGGC
>JALGUI010000072.1 GCA_029820915.1 Candidatus Zipacnadia bacterium
AGACAGGTCACCATCCCGCTCGTCTCACGCTGGGCCCGGCGACGGACGCACGCCCTCATGTCCGGTGGCGACTGACCCCGAGGTGCGGGCCGCGGAGTCAGGCAGGGCGCCGCCGTCTGGCCGCGCCCTGCCCTGGCATCAACATGGTGTCGGCGCTTCCCGCTATCCGTTGAACGGGATCTGGCCGTAGTCCTCGAGGAAGCTGCCCACCTGCGCGGCGGCGGTCGCGCCGATGATCGAGAAGTAGTCGGGCGTGAGGAAGTCCGAGGGCACCTGCGACTCCCACACGAGGTCGTTGTCGCTGTCAAGACTCAGGCGCCCGAAGGGGTCGTCCCAGTTGCGCTTGAGCAGCTCGACGGCGATCTGCCCCTGCTCGACGCTGGTCTCGCCGGGCATGCCGCCGGTGTATGAGTGGGTGTAGACCACCCCGCGGTAGATCTGTGCGAAGACCAGGACGTCATTATCGTAGGGCAACTTGAGGTAACCCTCGCCCTCCTCGAACTGAAGGCCGGCCGCCTCGATCTGCCCCCTGAGGCGGGCCAACAGGGCGTCGGCGTCCCCTCCCGGGTACAGGTCCGTCGGTTCGCCCGGCATCTCCCCTGCGAGGGTCTCCTCCCAGCGCGCCACCTGGTTCGCGCCCACCAGGGCGATGGTCTTCAGGTACTCACCGGAGGCCATCGACATCGGAGCCTGGCACTCCCAGTATAGGAGGAGCCCCTCCTCGCCCTTGTCATACAGGCTGATGCGGCCGACGGGATCGGTGTAGTTGAACCTGAGCGCCTCGAGCGCGGCGTAGCCCTGCAGCAGCAGATGGCCTCCCGGCAGCTCGCCGAGCGGCGAGTAGAGGCGCAGGAAGTCATCATACTGGTGGACGTGCACGGTCGCCCCGTTGTCATAGGGGATGCCGAAGGTCCCCTCGCCCTCCTCCTCGTAGATCAGGTCGGTCTGGGCGAGCAGCTCCCGCACCGCCTTGCCGGGGATCGGGATCGCCGGGTCATCGCTTGCCGGTGTCGCCAGCCAGTCGCTGACCACGTTGGACGGGATGGCGAACTTGGTGAGCATCCCGGAGCTGACCAGGGTCAGGGTGTGCACACCGACCACCTGCGCTTGGCCGGTGACGACGGGGCCGCCGCTGTTCCCCTCCTCGGCGGAGGCATCGTGTTCGACGTAGCGCCGGCCCTCCCAGGTGCGGTGGGCGGTCAGCGTGCCCGTGCGGATGGAGATCTCGCGCAGGCCGAGCGGGTGGCCGCAGGCGTAGATCGGCGCCGTCTCCGGCACCGCGTCGGAGTCTGCGAGGTCCAGATAGACCGGCGTGTCGATCTCGATCTTCAGCAACGCGAGGTCGAAGTCGTGGTTCTCACGCAGTACCTGCGCCGGGTACGACCGCTCCTGCGCGGTGCCGGGATGGAATACGACCTGGACGGAGCGGTCGTCGGCGACGACCGTGCCGCCGAAGTCATCCTCGATCAGGATCGACACCACGTGCGCATTGGTGACGATCTCGCCCTGTGGCGAGATGACGAAGCCGCTGCCGGTCGCGCCGGTCTCATACTCCGGCGTCTGCAGCGTGACGTCGATGAGGACGACCGCATCCTTGATCTTCCCGACGAGCTCGGCCGACAGCGCCTGCGCATCGACCGGCGCAAGCGCCATGGGCGAGATCTGCAGGATGCCGACGACGGCCATCAGAACGATGACGCTGGGAAGCAGGCGACGGCTCCTGACCGCAACCGCAACTCGGGCAGCATTGTTCATGGTGGACCTCCTCCTGGCACCTTCCGTGTAGGCACGCCCCCGCACACCGCTGCGCCGCTACCATGGGTTTCGACGCTTCCCGTCGCTTCGCCTCCACATCTGCGCACTCATCTGTCCTGTTCGCGGATCGCCGTCTTGTGCCAATCCGCCGGGGGATGGAGGGATTGCCCGGGGTGCGGCGAACAGACGAGGCGTTGACGGGACGCGGCACGACACAAGCGACGCCGCATCCCTTGCGGCGTTCCATCATACTGAAGAGACGAGGAGCATACCGGCATGACGAACGAGCAGACTGCAATTCTGCAGGACCTGATCTTCCACACGGTCCCCGGGGACCTCGGGGAGAAGCTGGATGAGTTCCGCGCCGACATGCGACAGGCGTATGCGTCGGCGAGTGGGGCGGCGAAGGCGGACGCTGCCGAGGCCATCGCCGAGAGCGCCATCGACCTGAGGTCGGTGCTGCCTCTGTGGAACCTCCAGAACGCCGATCGCCACGGCGCTTCGGTGGTGACCGACGGCCAGCTCGACGAGCAGTTCGAGGCCAACGTGGCACTCCTGGAGGAACTCGGGGCCGATGCCGAGGCCCAGAGGGCCCGCGACGAGGCCGCGGCCATCACGGTCAGCAACCTCGCGAAGATCGCGCGCATGACGCTGGCCGGCGAGCTGAACACGCACTGGGGCAACGATTACGCCTCGGGCCTGCGCAAGGCCATGCAGAAGGGCGCAATCCTGGTGACCACCAACCCGGTGCTGGTGGACGTCGCCCGCAAGGAGGACCCCGAGTACTGGACTCCGGTTCGCGACGCGCTGCGAGAGGAACACGGCAGCGCCGCCGAGCCGGTGACGCTGGCCTACGCCATGACCATCCAGGTGGTCCTGGCCAACGCTCGTCTGCTGCGGCCCATCTGGGAGATCACGGACGGCGACCTGGGGTATGTCAGCCTGCAGCTCAACCCCAAGGAGGCGACCAATGCCGACCAGATGATCGAGGAGGCCACCTGGGTCTACAACCAACTCGCGGACGAGCTGGGCGGCACACCGAACACGGTCTTCAAGGTGCCCGGCACCGCGGCCGGCATTACGGCGGCAGAGCGGCTCACCGCACAGGGCATGGGCGTGAACGTGACGGTCAACTTCGCGCTGCCGCAGCAGATCGCCTTCGCCGGCGCCATCGAGGCCAACAGCGCTACCAAGGTCAGCTTCCGCACTCAGATGGACGGGCGCCTTGACGACCCGGTGGGTGAGGAACTCGAGGAGGCCGGCGTAGCGGACTGGGAAGAGGTCAAGAAGTGGGCCACGACCGCCATGCGCCAGCGCGAGTACCGGATGCTGTGCAATCCGCCGAGCGAGGGAGGCCTTGGCTTCAGGAAGAGCTTCCCGCTGGCCGCCTCCGGCCGTGGGGCGTGGAACATTGAGCGTGGCACCAGCAACGGGCCCGTGACCGCGTTCATCACGGTGTTCCCGGACAAGCAGGAGGACTACGACGCCCAGCCCCGGGAGATCGACCCGGACGGCATCTGGACCGAGTTGCCGGACGGCTACCTCGACAAGCTCATGAGGAGCCGCATCTTCCGCCAGGCCTACGAGCCGGACGGCATGACCCCCGAGGAGTTCATCGACCATGTGCCGGCGGCTCGTACCCTGAAGCAGTTCGGCGAGGCGTACGACGAGTTCCTCGTGTGGGTCTGCGGAGGGTAGATCGGTCTTGCGGTGAGATCGCGCGCGGCCCCGCTCTGGCGGGGCCGCGCGTCGTCTCTGCCCATCAGCTTGAGCCGTGAACCCGGCGGGCCGATGGGCCGTCAACGACCTCGGCCATCGGGGCCAGGCCCTGTACGGTGCGCATTTGCTTCGCCGGGCCGGGCGCCGCGCGCGGCCGCTCCTCGTGCTTGACCTCGAACAAGCGTTCTGATAGAATCGCGACAGTTGACGGCCGGCGTACGCCACCCCTCCGACATCGCGCCGGGCGTCTGAAGTCACCATCGGAGTGAGACGCTCCGTGTCCGACATCATACGCATCCGCGGGGCCCGCCAGCACAACCTGCGGAACATCGACCTCGACCTGCCGAAGGGTCGCCTGATCGCCTTCACCGGTGTTAGCGGCTCCGGCAAGTCCTCGCTGGCCTTCGACACGCTCTACGCCGAGGGCCAGCGCCGCTACGTGGAGTCGCTGTCGAACTACGCCAGGCAGTTCCTCCGGGACCTGCCACGCCCGGACGTGGACGAGATCGAGGGCCTGACGCCGACCATCGCTGTCGATCAGGCCGCGCGCAGTCACAACCCTCGCTCGACCGTCGCGACCATCACCGAGATCTACGACCACCTGCGCGTGCTGTTCGCGGCGATCGGGCTCCCACACTGCCCGCGCTGCGGGAGGGAGATCGGCAGCCAGTCGCGGGACGCCATAGTCGCGCGCATCCTGTCCCTCCCCGCGGGCGTGCGCGCCATGATCCTCGCGCCCGTCGCGAGGCGGCAGAAGGGCGAGTTCCAGGACCTGTTCGAGGACATGCTGCGCCGCGGCTATGCGAGGGCGCGCGTAGATGGCGAGCTGATCGAGCTGCGTGATGCCCCCGAGCTGGACCGCCGGCGCTTCCACGACATCGAGATCGTGACCGACCGGGTCACCATCGCGTCCCGGCACCGCGCGCGCATCGCCGACGCGGTCGAGCAGGCGCTCGAGCTGTCCGAGGGCACGGTCATCGCCGCCGTCGAGGATGGCGAGGACCTGATGCTGTCCTCGCGCTTCGCCTGCGCGGACTGCGGCCTGAGCTTCGAGACGCCCACTCACGCGCACTTCTCGTTCAACAGCCCCAAGGGCATGTGCCCCGCCTGCGACGGTCTCGGCGAGCGGCGCGAGCTCCTGCCCGAGCTGCTCGTCTCTGACGCGAGCAGGTCGCTCCGCGAGGGCTGCATCGGACTCATGCCGTCTCTGTCCAACGCCAGGTGGCGGCACTGGATCGAGGGCGTCGCCAAGCACTACGGCTTCACCCTCGACACGCCCTGGCAGGACCTGACCGACGCGCAGCGCCATCACCTGGAGTGGCGGCACGCCGACCGGTGGGAGGGCCTCATCCCCAGTCTCATGCGGCGGTACCGAAGGCTGCGGGCGCACAGCCTAAGGCGCAAGTTCGAGGAGGCCATGCGCACCGGGCCATGCTCGACGTGCGGCGGCCGACGTCTGCGGCCCGAGAGCCTGGCGGTGACCGTGGGCGGCGCGTCGATCGCCGACATCGCCCGGATGACCGTCGGAGAGGCGCGAGGATTCTTCGGCGACCTGGCGATCAGCGTCGCGCACGAGATGATCGCCGAGGACGCGCTCAAGGAGATCCGCGCGCGCCTCCAGTTCCTCGGCGACGTCGGGCTCGACTACCTCTGCCTCGATCGCACCGCGCCGACGCTATCCGGAGGCGAGGCCCAGCGCATCCGGCTCGCGGGCCAGGTCGGCAGCGGACTCGTGGATGTGCTCTACATCCTGGACGAGCCGAGCATCGGCCTGCACCATCGCGACCAGGGGCAGCTCCTCAAGACCCTCGAACACCTGCGCGACAGCGGCAACACCATCATCGTCGTCGAGCACGATGAGCAGACGATCCGGGCGGCCGACCATGTCGTGGACTTCGGCCCCGGCGCCGGGCAGCGCGGCGGCCGGGTCGTCGCCACCGGCACACCCGGGCAGATCATGCGCGACGGCGACTCGCTTACCGGCAAGTACCTCTCGGGCAGGCTGGCGATCTCGATGCCCGAGCAGCGCCGGGACGGCAATGGCCGGCGCCTGCGGCTGCGGGGCGCGCGGCACAACAACCTGCGCGATCTCGACGTCGAGTTCCCGCTCGGCCGCTTCATCGCCATCACCGGGGTGTCAGGGTCGGGCAAGAGCTCGCTGGTCACGGACACGCTGCACCCGGCGCTGGCGCGCGAGCTTCAGGGCGCACAGCTCGAGCCCGGCGAGCACGACGACCTCGAGGGCCTCGAGCACCTCGACAAGTGCGTGCTGATTGACCAGGACCCGATCGGGCGCACGCCGCGCAGCAACCCCGGGACCTACGTCGGCGTGTTCGACCACGTCCGCGCGTTGTTCGCCGCCCTGCCCGAGTCGAGGCGGCGGGGCTACGCGCCGGGCAGGTTCAGCTTCAACAAGCCCGAGGGGCGCTGCGCGGCCTGCGAGGGCCACGGTGCGATCAAGCTCGAGTCGGACTTCCTCGCGGACGTCTGGGTGACGTGCGAGGCCTGCGAGGGCCGCCGCTTCGATGAGGAGACGCTGAAGATCCGGTACCGCGGCCGGAACATCGCCGATGTGCTGGACATGGAGGTCGGCGAGGCCCTCGAGCATTTCGCCAACATCCCGAAGATCCGGCACATGCTGCAGATCATGGCGGACGTGGGGTTAGGCTACATCAAGATGGGCCGGCCCGCGCCGACCCTCTCCGGGGGCGAGGCCCAACGCGTCAAGCTTGCCGAACAGCTTGTGCGCCCACGCACGGGACGCACGCTCTACATCCTCGATGAGCCCACCACCGGCCTGCACTTCGCGGACGTCCAGCACCTGCTCGATGTCCTGCACCGGTTCGTGAACGAGGGCAACACCGTCGTCATCGTGGAGCACCACCCCGACATCATCAAGAGCGCCGACTGGGTGATCGATCTCGGACCGGAGGGCGGCGCCGAGGGTGGCGCTCTCGTTGTCGCCGGCACGCCCGAGGACGTGGCGGCCTGCGAGCGGTCTTACACCGGCGCGATGCTGCGAGAGGTGCTGGGCGGCGGCAAGGTGGCGGCGGCCGGGGTCAGGTCGGCTCGACGCCGCAAGCGCGTCAAGGCCGGGGACATCGAGGTCAGTGGCGCGCGCGAGCACAACCTCCGGGCCATCGACGTGCGCGTGCCGCGACACAAGCTCACGGTTGTCTCGGGCGTGAGCGGTTCGGGGAAGACCTCGCTGGCGCTCGATACCATCTATGCCGAGGGCCGGCGCCGCTACGTCGAGTCCCTGTCATCGTACGCGCGCCAGTTCGTTGGCCGGATCGACAAGCCGAAGGTGGATCGCATCACCGGCCTGCCCCCCGCGATCGCCATCGACCAGAAGCAGCCCTCTCACAACCCGCGCTCAACCGTCGGGACGGTCACGACCATCTACGACTACATGCGCGTGCTGTTCGCGCGGCTCGCGACTCCGTACTGTCCGGAGTGTGGAGCGGCCGTCGGCGCGAAGACGCGCGACCAGATCGCCGACGAGATCCTGGCGGGCTACGCCGGGAGTCGCGTGCTGATCCTGGCGCCCATCGAGCCGCGGGGGAACGAGGAGTACGCGGACCTCTTCGCGCGCTTACAGCGTGAGGGCTGGGTACGGGTGCGCATCGATGGCGAGGTCGCACGGCTTCCGCTGGAGAGGGAGATACGTCGCCGGCGGCGGCACGCCATCGAGGTCGTGGTTGACCGCATCGACCTCACGGACGGCAGGCGCTCGCGTCTGGCTGAGGCGGTGGAGACGGCGCTCGACCTGAGCGGCGGCCGCCTGATCGTCGGGGTCGCGGAGGACGGCGACGAGCGCGCCTTCTCGCAGCACTTCTCGTGCGAGAGCTGCGGCGCCGCCTACGAGCCGCTGACGCCGAGGTCGTTCTCGTTCAACCACCGCCGGGGCTGGTGCCCGGAGTGCGAGGGCCTCGGAGTGCGCCTCGGCGCCGATGAGAGGGCGCTCATCCCTGACCCGACGCTGTCGATCCGCGGCGGCGCGCTCAGTCCGTGGGGCGAGCTGACTCCCGGCGCACTGCTCGAGCGCGTCCTCGAGGCGGTCGCCGGGGAGGTCGGCTTTGACCTCGATACGGCGTTCGAGGACCTGGCCGACGAACACCGGCTCGTCCTGCTCTACGGATCGGGCGACCGTGAGTTCGTGGTCGATGACCGCCTGACCGTGCGGTTCCGCGGTCTCATCTCATCGATAGAGGAGACCAGCCGCCTCAGCCATCGCTTCCGGCGCCGCGCCGGCCGCATCCTGCGCGACCTGCCCTGCCCGACCTGCGCGGGCGGGCGCGTGAAGCGAGAGGCCGCGGTCGCGCGCCTGCGCGATCGCACCATCGTCGAGCTGTGCGAGCTGCCGCTCACCGAGGCCGCCGCCTTCTTCGATGGCATGTCGCTGGATGATCGCGGGCTGGGCCTCGCCGGCGAAATCCTCGGCGAGATCGCGCGGCGTCTGCGGCTGCTCGTCGATGTCGGTCTGGGCTACCTGACGCTGCACCGCTCGGCACCGTCTCTGTCGGGCGGGGAGAGCCAGCGCGTGCGGCTGGCGGGCCAGATCGGGTCCGGCCTCACGGGCGTGCTCTACGTCCTCGATGAGCCGACGGTCGGCGTGCACCCCAGCGACAACGAACGCACGCTTCAGGCGCTCAAGAACCTCCGCGACATGGGGAACACCGCGCTGGTGGTCGAGCACGACGAGCAGACGCTGCGGGAGGCCGACTACCTGATCGACCTCGGGCCCGGGTCCGGGCCCGACGGCGGGCGCGTCGTCGCTTCGGGAACGCAGGCGCAGGTCAAGCGGCGCAGGCAATCTCGGACCGGCCAGCTTCTCGCCGGCCGCCTGCGGGTGCCGGTGCCGGCGTCGCGGCGGAGGGTCGGGCGGCCGCCTCGGGATGGGCGGCCCGACGATGGCTGGCTGAGCATCCTCGGCGCCCGCCACCACAACCTCAAGGGCATCGACGCGCACTTCCCGCTCGGCGTGCTGACCTGCGTTACCGGGCCGTCGGGCTCGGGCAAGAGCTCGCTCGTGAACGAGATACTGTACCCGGAGCTTGCGTACGCGCTGCACGGCGCGCAGGAGGTCGGTGGACCACACCGCCGGATGCTGGGTGTCGAGCAACTCGACGCGGTCATCAACATCAACCAGGCCCCGATCGGCCGGACACCACGGTCGAGTCCCGCGACCTATACGGGCCTGTTCGACTTGGTTCGTGAGCTATACTCGATGCTCCCCGAGGCGGTCCTGCGCGGCTACGGTCCGGAGCGCTTCAGCTTCAACAAGCGCGGCGGCCGCTGCGAGACCTGCGAGGGCATGGGCCGGCGGCTGATCGAGATGCACTTCCTGCCCGACGTCTGGGTGGAGTGCGAGGAGTGCGACGGCAGGCGCTACAACCGCGAGACGCTCGACGTGGCGTATCGTGGCAAGAGCATCTCCGGCGTGCTCGACATGACGGTGGGCGAGGCGCTGGCGCACTTCGACAGCTTCCCGCGCATCAGGCACATTCTGCGGACCATGGCGGACGTCGGCCTCGACTACCTGCCGCTGGGTCAGCCGGCGCCCATGCTGTCCGGCGGCGAGGCGCAGCGCGTCAAGCTCGCACGCGAGCTGTCCAAGCCGGCGCGCGGGCGCGTCCTCTACCTGCTCGACGAGCCGACCACCGGCCTGCACCGCGCCGATGTCCTCAAGCTGCTCGAGGTTCTGCAGCGGCTGGTGGAAGCCGGCAACACAGTCATCGTCATCGAGCACAATCTCGACGTGGTCAAGTGCGCCGACCACGTTATCGATCTCGGGCCCGGCGGCGGCGACGAGGGCGGGCGGATCGTGACCCAGGGGACTCCCGAGCACGTGGCGCGGTCGAAGAGATCGCGCACGGCGCCCTTCCTGCGGGAGGCACTGGCGCGCAGCAGCACGGAGGCGGTCACCTGGCAGCCCGTCACCCGGCCGCCGCGGGCAGCGGAGCACAGGCGCGCTCTGGCCGAGCTGGCGGAGAGCGCGGAGCGGCCCTGGGAGATCGACGGGCGCGCCTGGCACCTCGGACCGACCACCCCCGAGGGCGATCCGCGTGAATGGGAGTCGGGGGCGCTGGAGGCCTTCATCGAGCTGGCGGCGGCGGCACTCGGGCTCGAGGAGGCGGACTGGGGCCATCGGCGGGTCGTTGAGCTCGCACGCAACGGAAGCGCAGACTGGGTGGCGCGGGCGCGCACCGACGGGCGATGGGACGTTCGCATCCAGCTCCGCGCGCCCAAGGGCATCTTCGATCAGGCCGACCTGGACGGTGAGCTGGGCCTGCCCACGTGGAACGAGATCGAGGGGCTGCCGCGCTATGGCCGGCGTCCGCGCGTGCGGGTCTACACGCGGGCCCGCAGCTACGATCTCATCACCATCTGGGGCTTCTTCGAGGCCGAGGTGCGCACGGACGCATTCCGCGAGATGGTCGTGCGCGCGCTCCAGCCGGTAGCGGCACAGGCCGGGGTGAGTGGATGAGCGGACAGGACTACGAGTTCCCCCCGGCGGCGCTCTTCACGACCATCGCCGTCTGCCCATGGCGGCGGCTCTCACCACGTGTGGACGGGAAGCTTGGCGACTGGAGCGACGAGCAGCTCATGCCGCGGCTCGGCGAGCTCGCCGGCGGCGAGCAGTTCGCGCGTCTGTCCCTCGCGTGGAACCAGCACGGGCTGTACGTGGCCCTTGATGTCACGAAGGGCGAGCCGGTCGTCGTCAACCGCCAGCATCCCGGCACCGGGGACGCCGTCGAGCTGTTCATCGACACCCGCGCCGCGGGCACCAGCCACCGGGCCACGCAGTTCTGCTACCACCTCATCATCCTGCCGACGACACCCGGGGCGGGCCACGGTGGGCCGATGATCTGGCAACGGCCGATCCGTCGTGCGCTGCAGGAATCGCCGCCCCCGGATTTCGCCGCCATCCGCCTCGCCTCCGACCTGCGCGACGACGGCTACGCCGTGGAGTTGGCCCTGCCGCCGGATTCGCTGCACGGGTACGAGCCCGCGGAGGGCCTGCGCATGGGCATGGCGATGGTCGTGCACGACATCCAGCGGGGGGCGCAGTTCTGGGGCACCTGCCGCGACTTCCCCTACCAACGCGACCCGAGCACCTGGGGCCTGGTCGAACACGGTGCGGCCTCGGGCTGAGCGGCACGACTTGGGGTCGCGGTGGGCGAGGTGAGCCGCCGACGCCACTCCGACCGGTCTTCCCGCGGCCGCACCCGGACTCGGGACAGCCATCGAGGGAGGTAAGAGCCGCGCAGTACCGCCGACCGGGCAACACTCAACTGCAGGCAACCGCGATCAGCCTTGGGGGGATCAGGTTCCCGCAGCTATCGGAAGAGGAGGCTGCCGCCCGCAGCCCCTATATTTCGTCCCGCGTGCCGAACGTGCGCTTCGCGATACCCATGCGCTGGAGCGCGCGCTCGGCGGCGGTGGCGACCATCGGGCTCGGATCCCGCATGGCCCGTGCCAGCGCGGGCGCGGCCTCTGGGTCGCGCATATCCCCCACCGCCAGCACCGCGGCCCAGCGGACGTCCTCGTTCTCGTCGTCGAACAGCGTGACCAGGGCCTGAAGGGCTACAGGATGATCGACGCGGGCCAGTTCCACGGCGGCCGCCTGCCGAACGGCTGAGGACGTGTCCGCCGTGGCGCGCACGAGCGCCAGCGCGACGCGCTCGTCATCGGTCCACCCCAGAGCGCGGACGGCCGCCTCGCGGACGCGGTCGGATTCGTCCCTCGTCGCGGCGTGGGCGATATCCTCGACTGCGGCCTCGCTCGGGACGGTGACAAGCGCCAGAGCCGCCCACCACCGGACCTCCTCGTTGTCGTCGTGCAGGGCCCTGCCGAGGATCGGCGCGGAGCTCTCCTGACCGAGGTAGCCGAGGCCCTGCGCCGCCATGGCGCGCACCTCCGGCGCCGAGTCGGTGGCGAGTGCGCGCTCAAGCGGCTTCAGGCCATCCAGGTTCGCGGGCTCCGACTCGGGAATGCCCTCCTTCTTGGTCGTCAGCGCGAGTTCCGCGAATTCCTCCTGCCGGGGGCTGGTGCCGGCACAGATGAGGGAGATGCTGCACGCCGCCGCCTGGCGGGCCACGGCGTTGTCGGACGTCTCCAGCACTTCGATGAGAACCGGCAGGCCCTTCTTCAGGTGGACGAGCTGCATCTGTAACTCAGCGGTCGCGTCGTCCTCACGCCTGGCGAGCTGCCTCTCCACCCAGTCGCGTGAGAGCCAGGTGTCGGGATCGGACAGACGCAGCTCCATCTCCGCCTTGGCCGCGGCCGAGCGCACGGCCGCATCGTCGGCCTCCTCCTGCACGCTCGTCAGGGTCGCCATGAGCTCCTCGGACACGGGGGCCTTGGCGAGGCTGGAGATCGCCGCCTGTCGCACATCAGCGTGCGTGTCCGTCCTGGCCACCTCCGCGAGCGCCTCCTCCGCGCCGGCAGGTGAGCTCCCCAGCATCTCGGCGGCTTGCCGCCGCACCAGGACGACGCGGCTGTTGAGCATCAGGTCCTTCAGGATGTGCTGCACTCGTGCCTTCTGCTCCGGTGTCCCCACCCACAGGACGCCGCGAAGCCGCTCCAGGTCTGTCGAGTCGTAGTGCCTCTCGTAGTCAATATCGGGGCTGAGGGTACCCTCGGCCTCCGCCGCCACCTGCTCTGCGTCGATAGCCTCGGGCGGCATCTCGGCATCGTGGTCGTCGAGGTCTTCATGCGCGCCGGGCTCGTCGGTGGCCTGCTCCTCGGCGGTCCGTGCTTCGTCGGCTTGCTGCCGGCAGCCCGGGAGGGCCCACACCGCCAGTGCGAGGAGCAGCGCCATCGACGCCAGGGTCGGTCTGGCTCTCATCCGGGAGTCGCCCTCTCACGATGAATGCGTCCACATGCGCGCCCGGCGACTCCCCGCACCTCGCGGGACTCGCGGGCATGCAGTAGGTTTAACGTCCTGCCGGACCGTCTGAGTTCCCGGAGATGGCACCGAGCTCTGCGGTCGAGGCCCGCACCCCCGTCGGCGGCCGTGTTGGCAGACGGGTGCAGGTGAACGCGCCTTGGAGCGCGAACGACATCTCCGGTGTCCCCCTTGCGAGTGAGCGATTTCGACTACGAGCTGCCCCCTGAGCGCATCGCCCAGCATCCCGCTGACCGCCGCGACGCCTCGCGCCTGCTCGAGCTCGACCGGCGGACGGGGCGTATCGCGCACCACAGGTTCCCGGCGATCATCGAGCTGCTCACGCCCGGCGATGTCCTGGTGCTCAATGACACGCGCGTGATCCCCGCGCGCCTCATCGGCACGCGACCGACCGGCGGCCGTGTCGAGCTGCTGCTACTCGAGCATCTCGGCGGCAATCGCTGGACAGCGCTGGGGCGGCCCGGGCGTGCCCTGCGCGCCGGTAGCACCGCCGAGTTCGGCGCAGGCCGGCTGGTGGCCACGGTCCTGGCACGGGAGCCGGAGGGAGTCTCGACCGTCGAGCTCGAACATGAGGGCGAACTCCTGCCACTCCTCGAACGGATCGGACTGCCTCCGCTGCCTCCCTACATACAGCGTGAGGTCGAGGAGGAAGACCGCGAGCGCTATCAGACCATCTACGCCACGCGCCCCGGCGCCGTCGCGGCGCCTACCGCGGGCCTGCACTTCACCGATGAGCTGCTCGATGACGTGCGCGACCGAGGAGTTGCCGTGGGCACGATGACCCTGCACGTGGGCCTCGGCACCTTCCTGCCGGTGCGGGCCGAGCGCGTCGAAGACCACACCATGCACGAGGAGCGGTACCACGTCCCGGCGGAGTTGGCCGAGCTCGCCAACCGCAGGAGCGGTCGCCTCGTGGCCGTCGGCACGACGGTGACGCGCACCTTGGAGGCCGTCGCCGACGTGGACGGCCGCATCCACCCGGGGTCGGGCCGCACGAGTCTGTTCATCTACCCGGGCCATCGGTTCCGAGCGGTCGAGGCGATGGTCACGAACTTCCACCTGCCTCGTTCCACCCTCATCATGATGGTTGCGGCCTTCGCCGGCGCCGAGCGCATCATGGCCGCCTACCGCGAAGCCCTGGACGAAGGTTATCGCTTCTACAGCTACGGCGACGCGATGTTCATCCACTCGAGAGAGGCGAAGCCGTGGAGTTCACCGTAGTAGATCGGATGTCGGCGGGGCGTGGGCGCACCGGGCGTCTGCGCCTGCCCCACGGCGCCATTGACACCCCCGCCTTCATGCCCTGCGCGAGTCGGGCGGCGGTGCGTGCCTGTCCGCCGGATGATGTCGCGGTGGTAGGCGTACAGATCGTGGTGGCGAACGCCTATCACCTGCATCTGCGGCCCGGTGAGGATGTCATCGCCCGGTGTGGGGGCCTGCACGACTTCATGGGGTGGCCCCGGCCGATCCTGACCGACAGTGGCGGCTTTCAGGTCTTCTCGCTGGCACACACGAACGATGTCGGTGAGGAGGGCGTGACCTTCCGCTCACCCGTGGACGGCTCCGAGATCCTGCTCACGCCGGAGCTCTCCGTGCGCATACAGCAGGCGCTGGGCGGCGACATCGCCATGCCGCTGGACGAGTGCTGCCCATGTCCGGCCGAGCGCGAGCATGTTGAGCGGTCGCTGGCGCGCACGCTGCGCTGGGCCGAGCGGTCGCTGGTGGCCCACGATCACGACCGCCAGCAACTCTTCGGCATCGTCCAGGGGGGCACCCATCCGGATCTACGTGAGCGCAGCGCGCGCGAGACGGCGGCCATGGGCTTCCCCGGCTTCGG
>JALGUI010000785.1 GCA_029820915.1 Candidatus Zipacnadia bacterium
CGCGGCCTGCTGCCCAAGCTGGTCGAGGTGGGCTTCGACGGCGTCGAGTCGATCACGCCCGGGCCGGTGGGCGACGTTGAGATCGAGGAGCTGCGGGGTCTATGCGGTAGCGATCACACGATCCTCTGGGGCGGCATCCCGGGGGCGATGTTCGCGCCACCGTGGACCGCCAGGGACATGCGCGAGCACACGATCCGCCTGCTCGATGCGCTGGCCGGCGACGGTAGGCTGGTCGTCGGCAGCGCCGACCAGGTCCCGCCCGATGGCGACATCGACCTGTGCCGGGTCATCGCCGACACGATCGAGGAGCACTGCCCTGGATGATGGGGTGTGAACGCAGATTGTGGGTGGCGGGCGGGGGCGCTCGCCGTCCAGTTCCGCTTGGAGCGCGCGCCCCCTCGCCCTCCCTTTGGAGTCCAGGCGCCCTCGCCTGGACGCCGTTCGCACCACGCCACGCAACGCGCCGGCCCGCGCCCGAGTGTGACCAATCTGAGTATGTAGACCGCGACCGCCAACGGCCTCCTCACCCCCTCCGGCTGCTACGCAGCCTCCTCCCCCTCTCGGAGACCGCAAGCGATCTCAGGCCGCAGGCAGGTCGCCCTGCGACCTGTCACTGCGTCGGGCAGGAGAGGGGGCCGGCGCTACCGTAGCGGCCTGCGATCTCGTTCCTGGCTGCCGCAACCTTCGCTAAGCCCCCTCGCGCTTGTCCCGCCCCTGGGCGGGACCAGGGACCGGGGTGGACCGAGCGCAGCTCGGGACGGGGGAGAAGGCCTTTGCCCTTCCAGCGAGCGGGCGGAGGGCGAACCTACCTACCCAGTTCGGCCAGACCCCTGGATGACGGGCGCTCTTGACTCCCGGAATCAGGCGTGGTAGTCTCACCACCAGCAGCTTGACAACCTATGCGAGCGGGCACACGTGGGAGACGCCTTGCGTCTCCTCCGGAAGACCGGTGCAAATCCGGCGCTGCCCCGCAACTGTGACCGGCGACGAAGGCCGCATACGCCACGGACGGTCGGCCCGAGGATGACCCGGAAGCCAGGAGACGAGCCCGCTCGCGAAATGCGCAGCAACCTGATGCGTCCCTCCCCGAGGGCGGGAGGCGCGTTATCGCACACGACAGGACCGCCCTCGGGCGGTCCGCTTTCAGTTCTATGGGGCAAGTGCCGTGATCGCGACACTCACATACCTGGTCGTGGCCGGTGGCCCGACGATGGTCCTGCTGCTGGCCGCCTCGGTGCTGCTCGTCGCTGCGGTCGGTGAGCGCTGGTACGTCTTCGCCCGCTTCGTGGGACAGCTCGGCAGGGCCGAGTCCGGCGAGCCGGTCAATGAGTGGTTCGCGGCGACCGTGCACCTGCCGCTGCCAAGCGATACCGCCCGCGCCGAGAGCGCCCACGAGGCCAACGTGATGCGCGCCGCGTCATTCCTGCGCGCCCGGCTGACGATCCTCGCCACCCTCGGCGCCCTGTCGCCCTTCATCGGGCTGTTCGGCACCGTGGTCGGCATCATGCACTCGTTCCACGCCGTGGCGCGGCACAAGGGCGCGGGCATCGAGGTCGTCGGCGCGGGCATCGCCGAGGCGCTGATCTGCACCGCCGCGGGCCTCGCCGTCGCGGTGCTGGCGGTCCTCGCCTACAACATCTTCAACTCACAGATGCGCCGCGTCCTCGACCGCCTCGACCTGGGCTACCTGAGTCTGCGCGCCGGGGAGGGCGACTAGATGCGCAGGCGACGGCGCGACGGCGATGAGCCCTTCGCCGAGATCAACATCGTCCCGTTCACGGACGTGTGCCTGGTGCTGCTCATCATCTTCATGATCACCGCGAACTTCATCGCCACCGGCCAGGGCCTGAACATTGAGCTGCCCGTGGCCGCCTCCGCGCTGGCCGATACCGGGGGCCAGGCGGTCGTCTTCATCACCGGCGAGGGCCACGTCTACCTCAACGCCGACCGCCTGGAGCCCGACGCCCTGCGCGCTCGTCTCCTCGAGGCCGCGCGCGAGGACCCGGAGATGGTGGTCGTGGTGAGCGCCGACCGCAAGGTCCCGTACGAGCGCGTCGTAGACGTGCTCGACGCCGTGCGCATGGCCGGCGTGAGCTACCTGGCGCTGGCGGCCGAGACGAGGGAGGCCGAGCGGTGAACGGCGCACGCGCGCCCTTCGAGCGGATGATGCCCGCCTGGCTGGCGGTCTCCGTGCTGGTGCACGCGGCCGCCTTCTCGGCCGCGTCGCTCCTGCCGCGCAACGAGCGCGAGCTGTCCGACACCACCATGCGCATGGTGATCGCCGGGACCGTCACGCCGCCCGCGCCACCGCAGGCGACGTCGGCCGACGCAGCCGTACCCCCACGCATCGAGTCGCCAGGCATGAGCGCGGAGCCGCCACCGCGACCTCGACGCGCGCGAAGTGTGCGCACCGGTCGTCGCGCGACGCACGAGACCCGTCGCGCGTCGCGCGAGCGGCAGGCCGCCCCTGACCCGGCGGCAGACGCGCCCGGCGGCGACCGCCTCGCGGCGGTGCCGGCGGGCACATCGGCGTCCGCCCCCGTCATGGGCCGGGCCGGCGCGGCCTTCGACGGGCCACCGGCCGGAGGCGGCGCGCAGCCGCTGACCCGCACCACCGCG
>JALGUI010000786.1 GCA_029820915.1 Candidatus Zipacnadia bacterium
CGCCATGGGCATAGCGGCGACCGTGGGGGCGAGGCGACCCACAGAAGCGTCCGCCGCGCAGGTGCACCGCCAGGCGATCAGGAGGAGTCGGCATGGAGGACAGACTGCGGGAGATGGCCGAGGCGGCGCGCACGGCCCTGCGCGAGGCCGCGAGCCTCGACGAGCTCGATCAGGCGCGCGCCAGGTACCTTGGGCGCAGCGGGGTGCTGCGCGACATCCAGCAGGGGATCCGCGACCTCGCCAAGGAGTTGCGGCCGCAGGTGGGGCAGCTCATCAACCAGACGCGCGCGGAACTCGAGCGCATCCTGGAGGAGCGCCGCCAGGAGCTCGAGGCCGGGCAGGCACACCTGCGCGTGGCCAGGGACAGCATCGACGTGACGCTTCCCGGGCGCTCGCAGCCCGTCGCCGGCCGCCACCCGCTGCTCGCGACGCTCGACGACATGCTCGAGATCTTCCTGGGGCTGGGCTACACCATCGCCGAGGGCCCGGAGGTCGAGGACAACTACTACGGCTTCGAGGCCCTCAACTACCCGCCGGACCACCCGGCGATGGACGAGCAGATGACCTTCTACATCGCCGACGACGTGCTGCTGCGCAGCCAGACCTCGCCGGTGCAGATCCGCGTCATGGAGACGCAGGAGCCGCCGGTGCGCGTTGTGGTGCCCGGGCGGTGCTTCCGCCGCGATACCGTGGACGCCACCCACAGCCACACCTTCCATCAGCTCGAGGGACTGTGCGTGGACGAGGGCGTCACCTTCGCCGACCTCAAGGGCACGCTGCTCGCCTTTGCCCGGGGCATGTTCGGCCCCGAGGCGCGCGTGCGCTTCCGGCCCGACTTCTTCCCCTTTACCGAGCCGAGCGCCGAGTTCGCGGTAAGCTGCTTCGCGTGCGCGGGCGAGGGCTGCCGCGTGTGCCAGGGCAGCGGCTGGATGGAACTCGGCGGCGCGGGCATGGTGGACCCGAACGTACTCGCGGGCGTCGGCTATGACACCGAGCGCTACACCGGCTTCGCCTTCGGAGTCGGGATCGAGCGCTTCGCCATGAACCGCTACGGGATCCCCGACATGCGGCTGCTCTACAGCGGCGACATGCGGATGCTGAGGCAGTTCTGAACGGCCGGCAACCGGCAACCGGCAACGGCAGCGGCGGACGTCGATGTCGTCAGGAGGGGCGGGCTTCCCTCAGACCGCAAGCGGTCTGCGCCCGCCCGGCCGTTCTGCAGTGGCCGGTCGTTGACCGCTGTGACGGGAGGACAATGAGATGCGCGTTCCGTACGGCTGGCTGATCGAGTACCTCGACACCGACATCCCGGCCGAGGAGCTGGCCGAGCTGCTGACCATGGGCGGGCTGGAGGTCGAAGAGGTCGAAGACTGGGAGTCCGCCGACGGCGAGGCGAGTGACCAGGTTCTCATCACCTCCGTGACCTCGAACCGCGGCGACCTGCTGTCCATGGTCGGCGTCGCCCGGCACGCCGCGGCACTGCTGGGCTGCGGGCTCGCGCTTCCGGAGTACTCGATCCCGGAGACCGAACGGCCCAACCGCGCCGAGCGCGACCTCGAGCAGGACGATACCCGCATCACCATCGACGATCTGCATGGCTGCCCGCGCTACAGCGCCCTGCGGATGACGGGCGTCCAGGTCGGCCCATCGCCCGAGTGGATGGCGCACCGGCTCGAGGCGGCCGGCGCGCGGCCCATCAACACCGTGGTGGACGCCACCAACTACGCGCTGTGCGAGCTACCGCCTGGTGGTGCAGGGGCACGTCATCGTGCGGCGCGCCGAGAATGGCGAGAAGCTCGTCACCATCGACGAAGTGACGCGCGACCTCAGCCCAAGTGACCTCGTGATTGCCGACCCGAAGGGCGCCGTGGCGCTGGCCGGAGTCATGGGCGGCATCGACACCGAGATGCGCGATCGCACCACGGATGTGCTCATCGAGTCCGCGCACTTCGACCCGACCATGATCCGGCGCACCGCGCAGCGCCTGGGCATGGGCACCGAGGCATCCTACCGCTTCGAGCGCCATGTGGACCCGAACCTG
>JALGUI010000787.1 GCA_029820915.1 Candidatus Zipacnadia bacterium
AGCAGCTCAACTACCACAACTACCGCTACTACGTCCTCGACGATCCGGAGATCTCCGACCAGCAGTTCGACGCCATGCTGGCCGAACTCGAGCGGCTCGAGGAGCAGTTCCCCGACCTGCAGCGCCCGGACTCGCCCACGCAGTACGTAGGTCCTCCGCCCCCAACTCAGGGCAAGAACGTTCGACTGGCTACAGCTGAAGCGACCGCGACGGGACTGCCGGTGAAGGTACAGCCACCCAAGAACGTTCGACTGGCCACAGCCACAGCGACCGCCACGGGGGTGCCGGTGACGGTAACGGTCGAGCATGCCGTGCCGATGCTGTCCCTCGACAAGTCCTTCACCGGCGACGAGCTGATCGAGTTCGACCGGCGCCTCAAGCGGCACCTCGGGATCGACGAGGCCGAGGCGGCGGCACCTCGGGATCGACGAGGCCGAGGCGGTCGCCTACGTGTGCGAGCTCAAGATCGATGGGCTCGCGGTGAGCCTGCGCTACGAGGACGGCGTGCTGGTCCAGGGCGCGACGCGGGGGGATGGCGGGCGCGGGGAGGACATCACCCCGAACCTGCGCACGGTCAGGACCATTCCGCTGCGGCTGCAGGGCGATGCGCCGGCGGTGCTCGAGGCGCGGGGCGAGGTGTTCCTGCCGGTCTCCGAGCTCGCGCGCATCAACGCCGAGCGCGAGGAATCCGGCGAGCCGCTGTTCGCCAACCCGCGCAACGCCGCCGCGGGCTCGATGCGCCAGCTCGACCCATCGATCACGGCCTCGCGCCGGCTCGACATCTTCTGCTACGGTACCGGCGAGGTGCGCGGCGCGAGCTTCGACACGCACACCCGGGAGCTGGCGCTGCTGCGCGAGCTGGGCTGCAAGGTCAACCCGCACGTGGCGAGCGTGGCGTCGATCGAGGAGGCGCTGGCCTACTGCCAGGACTGGACGGCGCGCCGCGGTGAGCTGGACTACGACGTGGACGGCGTGGTCGTCAAGGCCGACCGGGTGGAGTTGCAGGCGCGCGCGGGGGCGACCTCGCACGGCCCGCGCTGGGCGACGGCCTTCAAGTTCCCGGCGGTCGAGGCCGAGACCGTAGTGCGCGACATTGAGGTGACCGTGGCGCGCACGGGCCGGCTCACTCCCGTGGCGATCATGGAGCCGGTGTTCGTGGACGGATCGACGGTGAGCCGCGCGGTGCTGCACAACGAGGACGAGGTGGCGCGCAAGGACGTCCGCATCGGGGACCATGTGATCATCCGCAAGGCCGGGGACGTCATCCCGGAGGTCGTGCGTTCGCTGCCCGACAGGCGCACGGGCGACGAGAGGTCGTTCGAGATGCCGCACGAGTGTCCGGTGTGCGGGACCGAGGTCGTGCGCGAAGAGGGCGAGGCGACCACGCGCTGCCCGAACCTGAACTGCCCGGCGCGGCGGCTGTCGCTGCTGCTGCACTGGGGCGGGCGGCAGGCGATGGATATCGACGGGCTGGGGGAGGCGGTCGCCGGGCAGCTCCTCGACCGCGGGCTGGTCGATCGCCCCGAAGACCTGTACGAGCTTGCTGCCGAGCAGGTCGCCGAGCTGGAGCGGATGGCGGAGAAGTCGGCGCACAATCTGATCGCCGCCATCGAGACGAGCAAGGAGCGGGGCCTCGAGCGGCTGGCGTTCGCGCTGGGGATCCTGCACGTGGGACGCACGGCGGCGGCGCGGCTGGCCGAGCGCTACGGGTCGCTGCGCGACATCGCCGACGCGCCGCAGGAGGAGCTCGAGGAGGTCCCGGACATCGGGCCGAAGATCGCGGACAGCCTCGTGCGGTACTTCTCGCGGCCCGAGAACGCGGACCTGCCCGAGCGGCTGGCGGCGCTGGGTATCATGACCGCGCGCGTCGAGGGCGACGAGGGCGCGGGAACCACGCTGGCAGGCCTGACGTTCGTGTTTACTGGGGCCCTCGAGGTGATGACACGGTCTGAAGCGCAGGAACGCGTGGAGAACCTTGGCGGCCGCGCAACGTCTTCGATAAGCAGCAACACCGACTACGTTGTCGCCGGCCCCGGAGCGGGCTCGAAGCTGGACAGGGCCCGGGTCGAGGTCATCTCCGAGCACGAGTTCCTCGCTATGGTGCGGGATGCAGGCGGGGGGATTCCGGGGGCCTGACGGCGAACAAAGTGATGGCGCGATCCGTGCGATGAGCGGAGAATCGCTGCATGCCGGTCATTACCAGCAGGCCGTTCGTGCGCTACTGGCTTCCGGTCATCGCGTGCGCGGCCGCGATCACGGTGGGCACGTCGCTGCCGCGGGCGCCGGGCCTGGCGATCGACGGGGGCGACAAGCTCGCCCACTTCCTCGCCTACGGGCTGCTCGGGCTGCTGCTGGTGCGGGCGCT
>JALGUI010000788.1 GCA_029820915.1 Candidatus Zipacnadia bacterium
TCCTCGAGCAGGTCGGCGTGGGCCGCACACGCCGCCGCGGCTAGGGCCACGGTCGCGGCGGCGAGGACAAGCGCGGTGAGTCTGCACGGCATCCGGTAGTCAGTGCGCAAAGGGACCCTCCGCTCTGCGGAAGGGCAGCAGCACCTCGTGCAGGCGCTCGCCGGGCTCGTGGCCGAGCGCGAGGCGCACGGCGTACCGCCCTTCGCTGAGTTGGTGAACGGGCACTTCGAGCACGAAGGTGCGTCCGGACGGCTCGACGGCGTTCCCCGTGAAGCCCGTCAGGCCGTCTGGGGTCGTCAGGTCCCAGCGCAGTGCTCGCAGGCCGTCCCGCCAGGCCTGCGCCGACACGGTCACCTCGACCGGCAGTCCGTCGTCGGGCGTCATGAAGGTGCTGCCGGACAGCAGCGTCGCGTCGAGCGTCGGCTCCTGCAGCACCTCGAGCCGAACATCGTCCACGAACACTACCGGGCTGTTGGTCAGGTCGGGGCTCTGGCCAATCGTGACGTTCACGTCGGCCCTGCGCGTCTCGCCCATGCGGAAGGTGAACTCAATGATCCAGTGGGTCCAGTCGTTGACGTCGGCGGTCATGCGCATGGAATGGTGATCGATGGGTGGCCCGCTCTCGCCCCACTGGCGGATGGTCATCATGACGCGCTGGGCGGTGGGGCCGCCGGCCAGCAGGATTGAGGCCGCGAGGCGCATGCGCTGTCCGTCATGCGGCGCCAGCAGCTCGGGGTCGATGCGCTGCTGGGCGATGAGGGTGCGGTCGGCCCCGATGGTCGTGAGGTCGAAGACGATGGCGTGCTCGCCCTCCCAGGCCTGCTCGGCGGTGTAGAGCACCGAGTCGGCAATCAGCCGGTCACCGGTCTCCGGGCGCGGAGGCCAGTCGGTGAACCGCCAGGCGCCTGACTCCGGGTCCTCGAAGCCGGGATCGACCAGCAGGTTGAGGGCGGCCGATTCCACGCTGTGCAGTTCAGGCAGCACGGTGGCGTCCTGCGCCCGCGCGGCTGTGGCGCATAGCGTCGCCACAAGGGCCACGGCAACCGCCAGGTGCAGCTCTCGCATGGTCGGCCCTCCCGTCGGCGCGGTCCGGTGGAAGTCTGCTCGCAGGGGGTTCTTAGACGCCGGGGCGGGCCTTTCCTCCGTGCGCAGTGGATGGTGAGGCGATCGGGGCAAGGGCGAGGCCCGCCCGACGCGGGCGTCGGGCGGGCCTCCGGTCTAACAGCCGTCAGTGCGTGTCTGCTTGCCACCTCCGAGTGTTGATGTTGAACCGCGAAGTCGTGTCTCGGAGCTACGGGACAATCATAGGCCTCACACCCAGGTCCCGTGGCACTGGTAGCACTCTTAGTGTACCCGGCGCGCGCCACCTCGAAACGCAGAGGGGGGCGCCGCGAAGGGATGACCGCCGCCCGCCCGTTCGTCGTCGCCGTCAGGAGGGGCGGCGTTCCGACGCCGCCCGGCCGTCTCCGTCAGGCTCTGCATTGCCCACAAGTCGGGACGGCTGCGGCGAGGCCACGCGATGGACGAGCGATGCGCCGCTTTGTCGTACGGAGGAGTGACGCCTGCGCGGTCGTGTTGCGCAGGCGTCAGGTTCCATTGGAGAAGCCTCTGGCTTTTCTCGGCCCGCGCAACGAACGCGCTGTTGCGAGCGGCTGCAGGCCCGCGCCTATCGCTTCTTGAGCGACTTCACGCGCATGTACTCGATCGCCACCATGGTGGGCGGGACCTCGGACGTACTCGATCGCCACCATGGTGGGCGGGACCTCGGACAGGGTGGCGACGCGCTCGAGCGTACGGTTGAGCTGCTGCTCGTGCAGCTCGGCGGCGTCGGGCTCCTGCTCGTACGCCCGTTGCTCGGCATCGCAAGCGGCCAGAAGCGCCTTGGCGAACATGGCGGCGCGTGACGTCGCGTAGCGCCGGTCGCGGGTCGCGCCGAATGCCTTCCCGACCTCCTCGTAGAGCTCGGCCCACACGGCCTGGGCGGTCGCGGACGTCCTGCTGCGCGCCGCCTGGCGCTCGGCCAGCATGGCCCGCCTCTCGCGCCG
>JALGUI010000789.1 GCA_029820915.1 Candidatus Zipacnadia bacterium
CGCGCTCAGCTCGCCCAGCACCTGCCGCCACCACTTCGGCGCCGAGAAGTCCTGCGCCAGCCTGCCGCCGTAGATGCGCAGCGGCCGGGGCGAGCTGACGTTGTAGGTCGAGTGCACGTAGTCCGAGCTGTACAGCTCCTGCGCCTGCCCGAGTGCCCCCGCCGCCAGGAGCGCCAGCCCGGTCAGCACGATTCCACGTAGCTGCTGGCCCATGAGTACCTCAGTCACCTTCCTGCCCTGCTCGACCCGCGTGTCCGCCCACGAGACGGCCTCTCCGCGTAGGTCGGGCTTCCAGCCCGACGCCGTTCGCCATCGCCGTCAGTACACGAATATCAGGTTCCCCGTGCTGCCCGTGATGGCATCCACGACCAGCCACGCGGTGCAGGTGAGGAACTGGCCGAGGATCAGCCCCAGCATCACGCGGATGCCGCGGTCGTAGACGCGATAGCCGCCGTAGCGCAACGCCATCGCCTTGACCAGCCAGCCGATCAGGATCGAGAACCACAGGTCCTGGACGGGCTGAGTGGGCGCGATGGCGAAGCCCAGCGGGTGCAGCGGCCAGCCGATGAAGCGCGTGTGCAGCGAAGCCCAGCGGGTGCAGCGGCCAGCCGATGAAGCGCGTGTGCAGCGTGGTGAGCGCCCACATCACGCCGCCGCCCGCGACCATCCACAGCCACCAGCTCAGGCTCGGCGTGACCGGGTTCTGCATGGACGCGGCGGCGTAGGTGAAGGCCGCGCGCGGGCAGCCCGAGAAGAGCCATGAGCTGAGCGACACCCCGCCCCGCGCGTAGGCCAGCCACAGGGTGGTACCGGTGGAGACGAGGAGCGCGATCGCCAGCGTCCCGGCGACCAGCGGCAGCAGGCTGCGCCGCGATACCCCGGCGTCGCTCCACACCTTCAGCCCGTGGGCCGCGAAGGGCATCAGGAAGACGCGGATGTCGGCGCTCCAGGCGAAGCTGTACGCCAGCGACGTGATCCCGCGCGGCCCGACGCCCTGGCTGCCCAGGGCGTGCAAGACGACGGACTGCGGGATAAGCGCGGCGCGCGCGACCGGCACGCCCCCCTGCACGGCGGCCCGCGTGAGGGCCGTGAAGGTCACCAGCGCGGCGACGACCAGCAGCGCCGAGCCGACGACCGACAGCCCGCTCGCCACCAGCCACCAGACCATGCCGATGAGGCCGCCGGTCAGGCACACCGCGCCGGCCACCATCAGCCGCCTCTCCCGCGGCCCGTCCCGCGCTCCCAGCAGCGCCCGGAACGCCCCACCGATTTCCTCGCGCGCCGACCACAGCGCGGCGGCCACCAGGAAGACCATCGCGCCCATCGCCTGGTTGGACACCACCTGCGACCCCGCCGAGTAGATCTCCTTGGTGCCCACGCCCACCCCCATCAGGCGCAGCACCGGCGTCTGCACGGCGCTCACCAGCGCGAAGAACCACAGGCTGAAGCCCAGGTCGGCGTTGATCAGGTAGGCGAAGGCCACGACCGAGAAGTTCGTCCACAGCCTGAGGAAGAGTTGCTCGCGCTGCATGGGGATGGTCACGTTGTGCCGCAGCTTAATGTCGGGGATCGCCGGGTAGTAGTGGTGCAGCCCGATCATCACCGAGGGGACGATCGCCACCAGCGCGCCGATCCAGAACAGCCGGTTGCGCAAGAGCGGCGGCAGCAGCGCCGACGGGCCCTCCCCGCGCACCATCTCGACCGGCAGCCACATGAGCGGATACACGAGCCGCTCGTGCTCGATCCACCGGCGGTGGACGAGGATCATCAGGCCGATGCTCGTCGCCGACAGCGCGATGGTGAAGATCAGCCACATCCCCAGCGGCAGCAGCCAGGGCCGCCAGGGCACGCCCGCGCCCGCGCGGCTCGCCTCGTAGAACTCGCGCACCCCCGCCTCATCCTGCACCGCCAGCCACGCCACCGTGTTCTCGCCGAACAGCTCTCCCCAGTGGTTCTCGGGCGTGGCGTAGTACCCCACGCCGGTCATGATGGGCAGCAGTTGGCCGACCAGCCCCCACGTCACCACCGACGAGGCGAGCAGAGCGGCCACGAAGACCACCAGGAGCTCGGACCGGCGCAAGGCCAGCCTGCGGCGCACGAGCTTGAGGAGCGGGTTGACGACCGCTACCAGCACGAAGAACACGGCGATGATGCCGAAGGGCAGCGAGGTGTTGGCGGGGCGGCTGCCCCGGATGACCAGGTTGGCGTAGGGGAAGGCGAACCCGATCAGGGCGG
>JALGUI010000073.1 GCA_029820915.1 Candidatus Zipacnadia bacterium
GCGCGGATGACCGTCTCGCCGATCTTCAGCGGCACGCCGATCATCCCCATGCCCCTCGGCTCCCCCGCCGCCGGCGTGCGCAGCGCCGAGAAGGCCGGGAAGCCTAACTCGCCGATCTCGCGCGAGTCGCGCAGCGCGCCGTTGATCACCACGCCGGCGAGCCCCCGCGAGATGCAGCTCTTCGACGCCTCCTCGCCCCACACCGCCGGGCCCTCGCCGCGCACGTCGATGACCAGCACCGCGCCCTCGTCCGCCTGGTCGATGGCCTCCACCGGCCTGGCCCAGTCGCCGGGGTAGGTCCACACGGTCAGCGCCGGCCCGACGGCCTTCAGCCCCGGCTTGACCGGGAAGATGCCGGGGACCAGCCCCCGCCGGTGCATGGCGTCCGAGATGTTCGCGGCCGAGCAGCGCATGAACATGTCGCGAAGCTCTTCCGCCCCACCGCGCTTGAACAGCTCGGTCGCCACCGCCTCACCCGAGCGCATGGCCGCGACGATGACCCGCGCAGCCTCGGCGGCATCGGGCGCCTTGATCACCGCGCCACCGACGATCACGATGTCGGCGCCGGCCGCGACGGCCTCGGGCGCGGTCTCGGAGTTGATGCCGCCCGCCACCGCGACGCGGCAGCTCACCGCCTCGCGCACCGCCCGCAGCGTGTCCAGAGGCCCCGCGCCCACCATCTGCTCGTCGATGGCGGTGTGGATGCCGATGATCGCCGCGCCCAGCTCCTCCGCGCGCCGCGCCCGCTCCACCGGCGACTCGCAGCCGATCAGGTCAACCTGCACCCGCGCGTCGTAGTTGCGCCCGGCCTCCACGCACTCGGCAATGGTCTCGTCGGACGCCACGCCCAGGACCGTGACCACGTTCGCGCCCGCCTTGGCCGCCATCTCGACCTCGACCCGGCCGGCGTCCATGATCTTGAGGTCCGCCACAACCGTCAGCGCGGGGAACTCCTGGCGCAGCGCGCGGATGGCCGCCATGCCCTCGCTCTTGACCAGCGGCGTGCCCGCCTCGACCCACATGGCGCCGCCGGCCACGGCCTCCCGCGCCGCCCGCATCGCCTGGCTGAGGTTGATGAAGTCCAGCGCCACCTGCAGAACCGGCCCGTCGTCCGCCATCACGGCCGCCCCTCTCCGAGGCTCGTCACGTCCGCCATGTAGACGTTGCACGCTCCGCCCGCGTCGGAGGTGAACAGTGCCCAGCGGTCGTCGGGGCTGAAGATCGGGTGCGGGTGCGACATCTGCGTCTGCCACGAGGTGCCGTGGCGGCACAGCCTGGTGACCTCGCCGCGGCCGTTCGCGTGCCGGATGATCGACATGAAGGCGCCGCCCTCGGCGTCATCCGGCGACAGGTGCGCGCGGTCCCCGACCACCAGCGTGTTGTCGGAGTTAGACTGGATGTGCCCCGGGCGTTGCCCCGGCAGCAGGAACTGCCGCAGCCACGTGCCGTCCGGCCGCACGAAGCAGTTGAAGTGCAGCGTCTCGCCCTCGGACTCGACGATGCACTGGAAACCCACGTCGCCCTGCCGGGTGAAGTACTCGTGGCAGCATGACTCGCCGAAGTGCTGGCGGAACAGCGGCCGCGCCTGCCGGCCGCGACGGACGCTCGTATCGACCGTCCACATGCGCTGCGCCACGTGCGACCCGCCCTCGTGACAGAACAGGATCAGGTCCGCCCGCGTGGGGTGAATGCACACGTGGCTGATCCACTCGCGCTCGCCCCAGACCGCCTCCGCCGCGCCGCTCTCCGTGTCGATCCGCATGACTACGCACGCGGGGTGCTGGTAGTAGCGCTCGGCCATCGTGGCGTAGATCACGCCCGTCTCGGTGCTCTGCGCCGACTCCTGGCAGTAGGCGAAGGCGACGTAGCGACCGTCGGCGGTGCAGGTGGGCAGCGCCGGGCGGAAGCCGTCGGGCACGCGGTAGAGGTCCTCGCTCTGCATCGCGCGCAGGTCGGTGACCTTGAGCGTGCGGTCCTGGAGGTGGAAGAGCCGGCCCGCCGGGTCCAGGCAGGCCTGCGAGAAGCTGCGTGCCTGCGTCTCGGTCACCTGCACGAGGCGGCGCTCGGGGACTTCGAGCAGGAAGAACGCCCGGCCCCCGGCGCGGTCGGAGCTGATGACCAGGCGGTCGGCGCCGTCGCCGATGAAGGAGGTCGAGGTGAAGTACAGGTGCGCGTTGCCCGAGCCGTCGCCGGTCAGGCGCCGCACGAGGGCGCCGGTGTCGGGGTCGCGGTGCTCGTCCATTTGCGCGTCGAAGACGTCGCCCACGGCCACCATGCCTCAGCTCCTGCCCGTGCGGGTGTCGATGACTTCGTCCTCGGTCACGATGATGGGGACCCGGACGTCCCAGGAGTCCCTCGGGACCTCGTCCACGAACTGCACGGAGAAGGCCACGGCCACCACCGCGCCGTCGTCAACCAGGTCGTTGCGCAGGTTCAGGATGTAGTCGAAGAACCCGCCGCCGTAGCCGAGGCGCCCGCCGCGGCGGTCGAAGGCCAGCCCGGGGACCAGGATGAAGTCAATGTCGTACGGCGAGCGCTCAGGGCAGTTGCCCGCGGTCGGCTCCGGAACTCCGAACGCGCCGGGCCGCAGCTCGGTCTCCGGCTCCCGCACCTCGTGCAGCGCGAGTGCCTCTTCGGGTCCGCCCACGCGCGGCAGGATCAGGTGCGCTCGCGACCGCAGCGTTTCCGCGATGAGCCTGTCCGTGCGCACCTCCGACCCGATGCTCACGAACAGCACCCGCGACCGCCCACGCCGGTAGCTCCCCAGTGCCATTACGCGTCGCACGATGCGCGTGCTGCGCTCGTCGATCTCCTCGGGGTCCAGGGCGTCGCGCCTGTCGAGCACCTGCCGGCGCAGCGCCCGCTTGGCCTCGGTCACCATCACGTCTCGCCCCGCCGTCCGCGCACGACGGCGTCGGTCATGCGCGCGACCTGAACCATCTGCGCTACGTCGTGTACCCGGATGACGTCGGCCCCGTTCGCGATGGCGATCGCGCAGGTGGCGGCCGTGCCCAACAGCCGCTCCTCGACCGGCAGGCCGAGCACGGTGCCGATGGTGGACTTGCGCGACGTGCCGATCACCAGGCCCAGCCCGAGGCTGCGCAACTCGCGCAGCCGCCGCAGCATCTCGAGGTTGTGCGCGACGGTCTTACCGAAGCCGAAGCCGGGATCAACCAGGAGCCGGCGGCGGCGCACGCCGCCCGCCACCGCCGCCTCCACCCGCCCGGCGAGGAAGCCATGGATCTCGCTCATCAGGTCATCGTAGTGCGGATGCTGCTGCATGGTGCGCGGCTCGCCCTGCATGTGCATGATGCAGGCCGCGGCGCCGGTGTCCGCGACCGCCTCGATCATCCCGTCGGCCCGCAGACCATAGACGTCGTTGACCATGCCGGCGCCCGCGGCCACCGCCAGCCGCGCCACCTCCGGCTTGCTGGTGTCGATGGAGACCACGGCGTCGAACTCGGCCGCCAGCGCCTCCACCACCGGCAGCACGCGCTCCAGCTCCTCCTCGAGCGGCACGGCGTCGCTGCCCGGCCGCGTTGACTCGCCTCCCACGTCGAGGATGTCCGCGCCCGCCTCGACGAACTGCCGGGCCTGGTCGATGGCCGCCTCCACATCGTCGGCCAAGCCATCCCCCGAGAACGAGCCCTGCGTCACGTTCAGGATGCCCATGATGAGCGTGCGCTCGCGCAGCGGCAGCGCCCGTCCCGCGCAGTCCAGCGGCCCGAGCTCATCGGCGTCGAACGCCTCCACGGCGGCCAGCACCTCGCGCCCGATCTGCTCGAGGCCGAAGGGCTGCTTGGCCAGGCGCTCGGCCAGCCGCCGGTAGGTCCGTGTGTCGCCCAGCAGCACCACGGCGCGCGGCGCGCGGTCGAACTCGGCCACGCCGCGATGCACCGCGCAGTCGCCGCCCAGCGCCAGCATCTCCTGCTTGAGCAGCGCGGCCGCGCGCCCCTCCACGCCCTCGAACCGCACCGGCCGGAAGCGCGCCTTCGCGGCCATGTGCTCGACCGCCGCCGAGTGCACGCCGACCGCCGCCATCTCGGCCCGCAGCTCTTCGCATCCCTGGAGATCAAGCACTCGCGCCCGATGGCTCATTGCGGCCTCTCTCGACTACGCGCCACAACACAGCGTCGCCGCGTTCCGCCAACGGCTCCGCGCCGCCCACGGCATTATATCGCCTCCCCGCCCGCCACGCAACCGAGCCGAAGGTGGCCCCGGCGGCGCCGGCGAACGCCCCGCCGACGCCAACACTGCGCAGGGGAGAGCCGCCGATGACCGCCGACGATCTGCGGGGATTCTGGGACGACGTGAAGCGCGAGCTGGCCGAGGTGCCCATGGGCGCGGAGGTCGAGCCGGTCGAGTCACGCTCACCGGGCTGGGCGGGGTGCGCTTCCGCGCCTACCTGTGCATCCCCCGGCTCGGGCCCGAGGCCGGGCCGCTGCCCGCCGTGATGTGCACGCCCGGCTACGGTGGCGACACGCCGCACACCTCGTGGTGGGGACTGTGCTATGACAAGGGCTTCTGCCTGCTCGTCACCTACCCGCGCGGCCAGGGGGAGAGCGCCGAGCTGTGGAGCGTGCCCGAGGGGCTCACCAAGCTGACCATGGGCCTGGATGACCCGGCCGAGCAGTACTACCGCGCCGGGTACGCCGACTGCCTGCGGGGGATAGACTTCCTGTGCTCGCGCGAGGAGGTGGACGCCGGGCGCATCGGCGTCCTGGGCCTGAGCCAGGGCGGGGGCCTGACGCTCGCCACCGCGGCGCTCGACGATCGCGTGCGGGCGGCCGTCGCGCACGAGCCCTTCCTGTGCAACTACCCGGTGGCCGTCGCGACCGCCACGACCGGGCCGTACCTCGAGCTGACCGCGTGGTTCGACAAGCACCCGGAGAGGCGGGAGCGAGCGCTCGAGACGCTGGCGTGGTTCGACCCGGTGAACCTCGCGCAGCTCATCGAGTGCCCCACCTTCCTTTCCATCGGCCTGGCGGACACGACCTGCCCGCCGGAGACGATCCGGCCGGTCTACGACCGTATCCCGGCCTTCAAGGGCCTGATCGAGATCCCGGGCGCAGGCCACGGCTGGGAGTACGACTACCGGCACTTCGACGACCTGTGGCTGCGACGCTTCCTGTAGGTACGGCGGCAGGGCCGCCCGCGAAGGCGGCCCCGTGAATGTCTGTGGAAGGCGGGCGATGAGTAGATCTTCGTCGCCAGCGGCTCGCGGTCCACGACGGCGCCCGTGTCGGCGGCCAGCAGGTACAGGTGCCCGTCGTGGCAGCCCAGGCACAGGTTTCCGCCGAGTAGCGCGGCCGATGAGTCCACGACCCCGCCGACCTGCCGCTCCCACACGACCTCGCGGTCGGAGAGGCGAACGGCGCGCACGACGGTCTTCGAGACGTAGCCCTCCACGGTCACGAAGTAGCAGCGCTCATCGTCGAGCAGCGGCGAGGACAGGACCGAGTAGGCCTCGTGCAGCGCCCACAACTGCTCGCCGGTCGCCACGTCCACCGCGACGAGGAAGTCGAGCTTGGGCGGACGCAGCGCGCTCGAGCCCATCATGCTGAAGACCGCAAGCCCCTCGCCGACCACGGGGGCGGCCACCACCTTGCCGCCGCCCTGCAGCTCCCAGCGCAGCGATCCGTCGGCGAGCGACAGCGCGCGCAGGCGCCCCGCATCGTCCCCGTAGAGCACCAGGTCACCGGCGATGGCCGGCGCCCCCTGGATGCCCTCGCCCTGGTCGCTGCGCCACGCGAGCTCCCCGGTGGCCAGGCGGCAGGCGCAGAGCCTGCCGTCCATGCTGCCGAAGACCACCAGCTCCCCGGCGACCGCCGGCGATGACAGCACCGGCCCACGCGTGCGGTAGGACCAGGCGAGCCGCCCGTCGTCGGCGCGCACGGCGTACACGAAGCCGTCAGCCGAGCCGAACAGCACGAGGCCGTCGGCCACGGCCGGCGACGACACGACCGCGCCGCGCGTGTCGTACCGCCACAGCGGCGAGCCGTCGGCGGCGCTCAGCGCGTGCAGGCTCCCCAGGGAGTTGCCGACGTAGACCGCGCCGCCCACCACGGCGGGCGAGCTGTCCACGCTCCCCCCGATCTCCGCCGACCACGCGACCTCGACGCCGGACAGCTCGGCCTCCGGCGCCACGCCGCTGCGACCAGGGTCATGCCGGAACATCGGCCAGTCGCCCCACGCCATCGGCGCGAGCAGGGCCGCCGCCGTGAGCAGGGCCCACGCGATTGTGCTGCGCGCGCGGCACGGCCGGCTGATCTCCCACGAGTGCATGGCGGACCTCCGGCAGTGAAAGCAGCGCCGCCGATGCGTAGGCGGCGCTGCGCTCGGTTCGGTCATCGGTGGCGCGTCGCCGGGCTCAGGTTGGCGGCTGCGGCGGCGTGTCCACCGCGTCGATCATCTGGACCGGGCCGCCGAGCTGCGTGGTCTGTCCCTGCTGCACACCGACGGTCAGGTCCACGCCCGGCGGCAGGGCGAGCCCGCGGCTCACGTCGGCCTGCACCTGCATCACCTGCTGGCCGGCCGGCACGTTGTTGAGCGTGAAGGTCCCGTCCGCCGCGGTGCGCACGGTCACGCCCCCGGCCGCCACCTCGATGTCGCCAAGCGGCTGCGCCGTTGCTGCGTGCACGATGGTGCCGCTGATCGACCCGGTCTGCGCGACTACGCCGCCGTCCCCGCCGCCGCCACACCCAACCAGGAGGAAGGCGCCGACCACGATTAGCACAAAGGCCGTCAGTGCGGCACATCGCCCGATGTTCATCATACCTCTGTCACCTCTTCAGTACTGGCCTGCCGTCGATGTCCTGAGAGCCGGCGCCGCTGCGGCGTCAGCTATTGACGCTCGACAGAGCGTCACCGAGTGATCTGCGCGGAGCGCAGCGTCTGCACCCGCTGCCCGTTCTCCGCAATGGCCTCGATCTTGATCAGGTACGTGCCCCCGGGCACCACGGTGCCCTCGGCGCTGCGCAGATCCCACACCTGCTCGTTGCGCCCGGCCTGGGCCGCACGCGACTGCACCAGATGCCGCACGCTCCGGCCCGCGATGTTCAGTACCTCGACGCTCACGCTGCACGCCGAGCTGACGTCGTAGGTCACCATGAGCCCCGCGCCGGTGCTCTGGACCGAGGCGCTGCTGATGGCCAGGCTGTCCGCACCCCTCGGCGCGACCTCCAGCGTGAAGCGCCGCAGGGCACCATCCGCGCCGGTGCTGAACACGTAGCCCGGCAGCGTGCGCGCGTACATCCGCCGCCCGGCATCGAGGTCCGTCAGGTAGACCGCAAGGTCGGCCGGCACCTGGCTCAGGTCGGGCAGCGTCAGCTCGACCTGGCTGTTCGCGATGTCGGTCTCGACCGCGAGGGTCCAGACCGTGTTGTCACCGCCTGCGGGCCTGATGTCGTGGGCCAGGCGGGCGCCGCCGTCATCCACCAGGTAGACGTCCACGCTGCCGGGGACCTGCGGCGGGTTCTCGACCCGATAGCCCGCGGCGCCGTCGCCGGAGGCGATCCCGGCCACCGTGGTGACATCGGCGCGCCCGGCGGCGCGCGCCACGATGGGCACCACCCAGCCGCCGTCGGCGACGTCGGCCTGCGCCGCCTGGCCATCAAGCAGCGAGGCGGCGGCCACGCCGAACGGGGCGGCGAAGGTCAGCGTGCCGGCGGTGCCGGTGGCCTTGAACCATGCGCCCTCCCAGGCCTCGAGGTAGTTGCGCGCCGAGTTGATCGCCGGGTCGCGCGAGATCATGCGGTAGCCGCCGATCGCGTTGTCCCAGATGAAGCCGAACGGCCTGACCTCGGTGCTGCTCGAGGCGGTGATGTTGGCCAGGGGCAGCGCGCTCTCATACATGTTGCCCAGCATGTTCCAGCCCGTCGAGACGCCGACGCTGTAGGTCCCCGTGTCGTTCACGGGGTCGCCGGGCACCGTGACGGTGGTGTCGCCCGGGAAGTTGACGAAGAAGGCCGCGCCGGGCCGGACCAACAGCTCGAGGTGGTCCGGAGCGACCTGGCCACGCACGTACCCGGGCGGGCCGGCGGTGGGGTTCCAGCGCGCCACCTGCGTGGTCCGGAAGACATCCACCGCCCGATCTTGGCCCGCGGGCGGGTCCGTCGGCACGGCGGCCATTGTCAGCCCGCCGCTGAAGCGGTGCGTGAACTCCGTGTAGGCCGTGAAGTTGTTGCCGGTTGACGACGGAGGCACCGTTACCTGCCGCGTCGCCGGATCGAACGCCAGCCCGGCCTTGGTCGGCGTCAGCATCACCGTGGACGCCGGGATGCCGGCGATGGTGAACTGACCGGCCTCGCTGGTCACCGCCGTCCGCGTGCCGTCGCTGACCGTCACGCCGGCGATCCGGTTGCCCTGGCTGTCGCTGATCGTGCCGGAGATCGTGTAGGTCTTCCGGGTCGCGTCGAAGTCAACGCCCGTCGCGTCCGCGGCGTCAACGTTGACCGTCCGCGACTGCGGCGTGTAGGTGTAGTCCTCGTAGCCATCGGCGTCGGCGTCGCGCGAGCAGCTCACCGTGTAGATCCCGGTGGGCACGTTCTGGATCGCGTAGTCGCCATTCGCGTCGGTGACGTCCTGGCGTGTGCCGTCGGTCACCACCACGCCCGCGATGCCGCCGTCGTCGTCGCTGACGTTCCCACTGATCTCGTAGGTGCGCTTGGTCCCGACGAAGTTCACGTCGCGCACCGATGGGCCGAGCGTGACGTCCTGCGACACCGGAGCGAAGTCGTACTCGGTCAGCGTCGGCGTCACCGTGTAGTCGCCCGCGGTCAGGCCCTGCGCGCGGTACGCGCCGTTGCCGTCCGTGCCCACCGTCTGCCCATCGACCGTAACGTCCACGCCGGGCAGCGGGTCACCGGCGGCGTTGGTGATGATGCCGCGGATGTCGAAGGTCGGCTCCGATTCGCTCGTGAAGCTCCAGTCCGCCGTGGCCGTGTTGCCGGCCTCATCGGAGGCCTCCACGTGGACGCTGTAGAGAGTCTGCCAGTCCAGGTCCTCGCTCGGCTGATAGCTTGCCGTCAGGTCCGCCGGACCGGTCTGCGCGACCGTGATGGTGAAGGTGAGCTTGCTCGTGACGTCCTCGCCGTTGACGGTCATCGTGATGCTGCTCTGGTCAACGCCCGAGCCGTTGTCGCGCACGCGCAGCGAGATGGCGGTGGTCACGGGCACGTCGGTCGAGCCGTTCGCCGGGCTGTACTGGTCGAGGATCGGGCCGGTGGTGTCGGTGGCGGTGTCCTCCTGCCAGGTGTCGGTGGCCATGGCGTTGCCCGCCAGGTCCGACACATCGACCGCGAAGGTGACCTGCGTGTTGTAGCCCCAGCCGTTGGGCGCAATGTACGACACGAGCACGTCGAGCAGATCGGTGTCGTCGATGGTCGCGTCGGCGGTCACGTCCACGCCGTCAACCTGCAGCACCAGCGTGCTCGTGTCCACGCCCGAGATGTCGTCGGTAACGTGGAACGACACCTCCGGGTCATTGACGCTGAACTGCTTGTCGGTCACCTGCGGGGCCTGGTTGTCGCTGATGGTGTCGAAGTAGTAGATCTCGTGCAGCTCGGTGCCGCCGTTGTCCTGGACGCGGACCCCGACCTTGACGTGCTCGTTGTAGTCGAAGCTGCCGCCCGGGTTGTAGTTCACGTTGATGCCGCCCGCGATGGGCGTGACCACCAGGTGCGGGGTCACCTCGATGCTGTTTACCGCGACCGTGAGCGTGGACGCGTCCACGCCCGTCCCATCGTCCAGCACGTCGAACGAGATGTCGGTGTCCAGCGCCACCTGGATCGCGTCCGGCGCCGGGGCCTCGTTGGCCAGGTACGGCGCGGTCGTGTCCTGAGCCGTGACCTGCGCCGTGTTGACCGCGGTGTTCTCGTTGGGCACCTCATCGTAGCCCGTCACCGCGTAGAAGTAGGTCTGGCCCGGCGTGCGGCCGGTGTCGGTCCAGGTCTGCGTGCCGGGAGCGAGGTCCGCGACCTGCGTGGCGGCGGAGGTGTCGGCAAAGTTGCCGGCGCTGCGCCACACGTGGTAGCCCGCGACGTCGATCTCCAGCGCCTCGTTGTAGCCGGTCCAGTCCAGGTCAACGGTTACGCCGCTCGGCCCGCTGGTGGCGGTCAGGTCGGCAACGCCAAGCGCGGCCGGCGCGGTGGTGTCCACATAGTTCGCATTGTCCGCCGAGCTGTCGCCCCCGTCCGGGTCAGTGTAGTCGAGGCTCAGCACGCGGCCCGTGGGGCCCGCGGGCAGATGGTACGTCCCGTCCTGGTCTGCGCCCGACTGCCCGATCGAGTTGATCTGGCCGCGGAACACGCCGGTGTTCGCGCCCGTCTCGGTCAGCGTGACGGTCTCCGTCTCTTGAGCCGCATCGTCGGAGATCGTTGCGGCGACCGTGTCGGCCGTGGCCGGAGCCGTGTTCTCGTCGGCGTCGGTGACCTCGAGGTAGAGGGTGTCGCCCTCCTCATAGGTGGCGACGTTCGCCCACGCGGCGTTGGCGAAGCGCGTCGCGCTGCCGCTGCCGATGATCGGGCCCGCGAGCGTGCCGGGGGCGGCGGGCTGTCGCACGGTGGTGTTGACGACGTAGAAGTAGTGGCTCCACGCACCGTAGCCCAGCGTCGCGCCGTTGACTGTGGCCTCATAGGTTACGCCGAGGTCGTAGGCGTCCAGATCGGCCGGGTCGCGCGTCATCACGACCTCGAGCGTGCCCGCGCCGATGTTGACCACGATGTCATCAGGCGGCGCGAGGTTGTTCGGGTCGGTGTAGTCGATGGTGAAGTCGAAGTCGGTCGCCAGCGTCCCGTACAGCGGCGCAAGCGTCGGGTTGGTGAGCGTGAAGTCCACCACAACCTGCATGTTCGACGGCGGGTCGAGGCTCAACTCGGCCTGATGCCAGTCCGAGGTCGCGCCCTGATCGTCGATGACCATCAACTGGTAGTAGTAGGGACGACTGACCAGCAGCTCCTCACCGGGGCCGAGCTGGTACTCAGTCACGCCCGGGCCCACCATGACGTCGAGGTGCGGCGTGCTGAAGTCCAGGTTATCGTCGATCTGCAGGTGATAGCTCAGCGTGCTCGGCGGGTCGGTCGGGTCGTCGTCGCTGCCGTCCGGCCAGTCGATGAGCGGCGCCACGGTGCGGATGTCGCCGTCGGGCAGGAACTCCTCGCGCGTGAGCGTGTCGGCCCAGTACGGCGGCTGGTTCAGGTCCAGGCGGAATAGCGTGGTCGCGTTGTACGGGACGCCGCCGTCGTAGGTCCAGCCATCTGACGGCTCGTTATCGTCATCGACCGTGCCCAGCCGCCAGTACCACACGCCCTCGGACAGCGGTGCGATGTCCGGGATGGTGAACGTCGTCTCACCCGCGCCGGTCGTGTACTCATAGGCGATCGGGGTGAACTCCTTGTCCTGGGAAAGCTGCAGCGTGTAGTGCAGTAGATCCGACGTGTCGGTCCCGTTGATGTCGCTGCCCTCGTCCCAGGCGAACTCCGGCGTCGCGTCGTGAATGACGGTCACGTCCGTGGCCAGGTGGGTCGTCGGGAAGTCCGGCGATTCGGGCGAGAACCCGCCCGCCACCACATCCGGCGGGTCGTTGACCAGCGGCCCGTCGATGTAGGTGTCCGCGACCTCGGGATTGCGCGCCATGGGCGAGGGGTCGAGCGGCAGTTCATCGGCCACGAAGTAGTGCCGGTGGTGGCCGTCCCCGATCTCGTTCTCGGTCGGCACCGAGCGGATCCCCAGAGTGCTCACGGTGTAGCGCTCGCCGTTGGTGTAGTCGCCGTCGTGCAGGCCCGGGTCGGCCGTCGTATCGACGTCCATCGCCAGCGCCTGCAGCGGCGTGCCCGCCGTGGTGTTCTCAATCAGCAGCCAGACGCGACCGCTCGGCGGCGGATCGTCATCCAGGTCGGTGTAGGTAATCCCGAAGGTGAAGGTGTTGGCCTGCAGGTCCTCCGCCGGGTCGAACTCCGCGTCCGTCAGCTCAGGCGCGTTAGCGCCCGGGCCGGGAATGAAGGCCGAGCCGTCGGCGAGGTCATCGACGTCCACGGCCGCCGCGCCGGCCGTGTCCGCGCTGTCCCAGGTGTCGTCGGGCGTCCCATCAAGATCGGTGTCTCTGAAGATGGTGAAGGTCTCAATGGAGCCGACGAACTTGAACTCGCCGTCCGTGAGGTGGAGCCGCCACTGATCGTCGGTGGTGGGCGGCAGGTAGGCCAGCCCGTCGGTGAGGTCGAGGTAGGCGTGGATGTCCTCCTTGTCGTCCGCGCCCTGCTGGTTGAACGCCGTCCACGTCCACGAGCTATCCTGCCGGCCGATCTCCAGGATGATGTCATCGCGCGACTCGTGCGGGATCTCGACCTCCGCCCAGGCCCCGGGCTGGTAGCCGATCTTGTCGGTCATGAAGAAGGCGGAACTCGCGCCCTCGAACTCATCGTCACCGAGTACGCCCATGACGAAGTCGTAGGACAGGTAGGCCTTGCCGTCGCCGGCCCAGCCGCCGCCCCACGAGTTGATGAACAGGAAGCCGCCGAAGACGTCGATGTCGTCACCATCGACGTCGCCGTCGCCATCGCTGTCGTCGGTGTCGAAGCGGTCCGCGGCATCATCGTAGCCCACGATGCAGATCGCGTGATAGCCGTCGATTTCGTCGTCATCGAGGGGGCGCTCGTAGTAGTCATCGTCGGTCGTGGCCGCGCCGAAGTTCTCGTAGATGGGGATGCCGATGACGAAGGGCTCGCCCAAGTCAAGCTGGTGCTTCAGTGCCGCCAGGTCCAGCTCCGTGGTGGTCGGATACGACGAGTAACTCTCGGCGCGGTACGGAATGGAGTCCAGCCAGATCTGGGCGCCGCCGGCGTACTCGCTGGGCCAGCTCTTGAAGTCGGCGGCGGCGTACGGCACGTCGGCGAGGGTGGCGCAGCCCTTCTCGCTGAACAGCGTCAGCGCGCCGGAGATCGAACTCCCGCTGTCCTCGCCGCCGTTAATCTGGTTGTAGATGAAGGCGGGGCTGAACTGGTGGTCGGTGGTAGAGACGTCCCAGGTGCGCTCCTGCCACTCCTGGTAGGTCTTGTAGTAGTAGCCGGTGGCCCAGGCCGTGCACGAGCCCTGCGTCCCCTGATCGCCGACCGGCGGCATATTCGTCGAGATGTCCGCCGTGGCCATGGGCAGCAAGCTCTTGCCGTAGGGTGGCAGGGGCAGGTTCGCCACGGGGATGCGCGCCAGCTCTGCCGGCGTCTCGGGAATCAGGCCGAGTTTGACGACCTGGCCGTCGGGGAGAACGTAGATCGGGCATTCTCCGCCCTGCGCCATTGCCGGGCCTGCCATCGGTGCCACGCACAGAGCAATAGCGACGATTGCGGCCATCAGCGACACCACTCGCATGCTCCGCGCCTCCCGGGTGTTCCGCGACTCGTTCCTCATCTCCCGATGCCTCCCGTGCTACAACAGGCGTCGCCCAGCGGTGGCGGCGCTCGCCTCCGCGTGACCGGTTGACAGGACCGGCGACACTGGCCGAGCACACCCCGGCCGCGCCGCCCCGTGACTGTGTGGTCGTCACCCGCCCCGCGGCGAGGCGAACCTGCCGCGGGGCGAGATTGGCTGTCTAGCGGTTCAGGCTCAGCGGCACCAGCGCCTGCACCTGTTGACCATCGTCGGCGTGCGCGGTGATGCGCACCAGGTAGCGGCCGGCCGGGCACTGCGTCCCGGTGGCGCCGCGGCCGTTCCAGCTCGTGGTGGACACGCCGGCGGGCGCCAGGTCGCCGCCCGGCGTCGCCACGCGGCGCCCGGCGATGTTCAGCACCTCGACGCTCACCTGCGCCTCGGCCGACAGCGTGTAGCTGACGGTCATGCGCCCGCCGACCGACGTGGCGGTCGCGCTGGTGATCATCAGCCCGGCGTCGCCACGGTCGGCGACCTCCAGCCGGAAGCGCCTGGTGCCGCCCTCGCCGGAGTCGTAGCTGTATGAGGTCATGGTCCGGGCGTACATTCGCTTCCCGGCCGCCTCATCGACGAGGACCACCGACTTGTCCACCGGCACCTCGGACAGGTCGGGCAGCGCCAGCTCGACCTCGACGCCCGCCATGTCGGTGGCCACGGCGAACTCCCACATCTCGACGGGACCGGCGGCGGCGCGCACATCAACGGCCAGCCTGCGGCCGCCATCGCCGACGAAGTACAGGTCCACGTACGGCCCGATCGCCGGCGGGTTATCCACGCTGTAGGCCGCCGGGTCGCCGGCCGCCTGTGGCAGCACGCCGGCGAAGCTGGCCGCGTCCATCGCGCCGGCGGCGCGCGCCACGACCGGGATGACCCAGGCGTCCGCCGCGGGCCGGCGCGCGGCCTGCGCCGCG
>JALGUI010000790.1 GCA_029820915.1 Candidatus Zipacnadia bacterium
CGATGGCCGCCAGCAGCACGTCCGTGGCCGGCAGTCGCCCCGCGCCCTCATCGCCGCACGCCAGCCGGCCCTCCTCCGGCTCGACGATGCCCGCGCCGCGCCGGCGGAGGGTCTTGAGGTTCTCGTTGACCGCATCACCGCGCAACATCCGCGAGTTCATCGACGGGGCCACGATGACCGGGCAGGTGAAGGCCAGCAGCGCCGTGGACAGCAGGTCGTCCGCGATGCCGTGCGCGTGCTTGCCGATGATGTTCGCGGTCGCGGGCGCGATGATGGCCACCTCCGCGAAGTCGGCGAGCGAGATGTGGCCCATCCCGGTGCGTGGCGCCCACATGTCATCGTAGGTCGGAGAGCCGGACAGGGTCGCGAAGGTCAGGGAGCTCACGAACCGCTCGGCGTTGCGCGTCATGACCACGCGGACTTCGGCGCCCGCCTTCACGAGCGCGCTCACCAGGTCGCAGGCCTTGTAGGCCGCGATGCCGCCGGTCACCCCGACGACCACACGCCTGCCCCTCAGCGCGGAATCGCTCACGCCGCCTATCCCTCCATGTCCCGAAGAAGATCGCCCTGCAGTGCCCGCCAGCAGGTGCGCCGCAGGCGCTGCTTCTCCGCCCGGAACACCGCCTCAAGCGCGTCGATGGCGCACCCAAGGTCATCGTTGACGATGAGGTACTGGAACATGCCTATGTGGCGGAACTCGGTGCGGGCGCTGCGCAGACGCCGTTCGACGGCGTCCTCGGACTCGGTGCTGCGGCCCTCCAGCCGCTCGCTGAGCGCGGCCACGCTGGGCGGCGCGACGAAGATGAGCACGGCCTCGGGCATCGCCCGGCGCACGCTGCGCGCGCCCTGGTAGTCGATCTCCAGGACCACGTCGCGCCCGGCTCGGAGCGCCTCCTCGACGGGCCCGCGCGGCGTGCCGTAGAAGTGCGTGCCGTGCACCACCGCCCACTCCAGCAGCTCGCCGTCGCGCATCATGCGCCGGAACTCGGCCTGGCCGACGAAGTGGTAGTCCTGTCCCGGCACCTCGCCTGCACGCGGCCGGCGCGTCGTGCACGAGACCGACCACTCGATGCCATGATGGCGCTCGCGTAGCCCCGCGATCATCGTCCCCTTGCCCACGCCCGAGGGGCCCGCCACGACCAGCAGAACACCACGCCCGGCCGCCGAGGCGTCTGCGCCGCTCACTGCGCCAACTCCGTCCCTGCGGGATTGCCTGCAACGAGAGCGAAGTGTACCATAATGGCCGCACCAGCGCAATTGCACGGCGCTTGCGAGTTACGTTCCGCCTCTCATGCTCGCCGGCTGCTTGCCCTACCCGGCGTCATCCGCTGCGCCGTCCGCGCCGATGTGCTGCTGCCAGTCGAGGTCATACCAGTCGTCGCCGGGGTACGCGGCCTTCTGCATGTTCCCGCCGCCGCGGTAGGTGGGCGCGATCTCGCCCAGCGCGACGCGCGCCTGCTCGATGTAGCGCAGGATCAGCAGCGTGCGCGGGCAGGTGGCGCCGAAGCCCGCGCCGATCGAGCCCATGAAGCTCGCCACGTTGGGCACCACCCAGACGCCCGCCTCGTTCTGGCTGTCGAGCGCGCTCTGCGCGCCGGCGCGCAGGCCCGACAGTGCGGCCAGCGCGCTCTCCGGGGTCACGATGGGGGGCGCGGGCCTGTCGCCGAGCGCCTGGTCGCGCACCCGCCGCACAGTGGAGAGTATCTGCCTGCGCTTCGTGTACCCGCTACCGATGGGCACCGTCTGCAGGTAGGCGACGTGCTCGGGGTTGTCGAGGTAGTAGATCTCACGGTCCCAGGCAGCGATTGGGCGGCCGGTTCCGGGCTCCACGAAGCACGACATCTCTCCGTCCGGCAGGTTCTCCTCCATCCACGCGACGGTCCGCTCTATCGGCTCCACGTAGCGTTCATCGCCGGAGAAGCGGTAGACCTCGCGCAGCGCCTGCACCGCGAGCGTCGTCGCCGTCACGCCCCAGGCGGGCGGCTCGAAGGACCGCGCCCACTGCGGGTTGTTGTCCGGATCGTACTGGTCGGCCCACAGTGGCACCGTGTCGCCCTGCGCTTCGATGAGCCAGTCTCCCGCGCGCCTGATGGCCCGGATGTACTTCCCCTCGCCGGTCAGGTGGTACATGAAG
>JALGUI010000074.1 GCA_029820915.1 Candidatus Zipacnadia bacterium
GCCAGCTTTCTAGAGGCCGCGGAAGAGTTCCACCCACTTGCGCAGCCCGGTCTCGACCGGCTCGATGTCCGCGATCTCGTACTCCAGCGCGTAGTCACCGTCATAGCCGATCCCCTCAAGGGCGGCGATAACCCAAGCCGGGTCCACATCGCCCTCGCCGAGGTGGGTGCGCTCGAAGCCGTCGTCGGTGCGGCGGCCGTCCTTGACATGGACGTGGACGATCCAGTCAGAGAACAGGTCGAAGGCCTCGCGGTAGTCCACGCCGGCGTGCCAGAGGTTGCTCGGCTCGTAGAGCACGCCGAACCAAGGCGAGCCCACGGCCTCGCACAGGCGCAAGGCGTGCTCGACGTGGCCCGCGATGCTGCCGCCGTGGTTCTCCATGCCGAGCAGGACGCCCGCTTCCTCGGCGTGCTCAGCGCTCTCGGCCATGAGCGGGGCGATCTGCTCGATGATGGCGGGGTCCTCGCCCTTGCCCGGCAGCACGCGGATCGAGCGGCAGCCCAGGCGCGCGGCGGCGTCGATAGTACGGCGCATGCTGTCGAGCTCGGCCGCGCGGGCATCCTCATCCTCGGACGAGAAGGCGGCGCCGGGATAGGTGCCGAGGTTGGCGATGGCGACGCCGATGCGCCGCGACTCCGCCTCGATGGCGGCAACGGCCTGGTCGTTGGCATCCTCCGGGAAGTGCGGGTCGCGGCCCCACAGGTCGGCCTTGCGCACGCCCGAGTCAGCCAGGACCTGCAGAGCGTACTCGTAGGGCTGCTCGCGCAGCGGGTATGTGCATGCGGAGATGCGGTCGATGTCCATGAGGCCCTCCTCGGGCGGTCGCTGTCGATGTCCGGCGGGATGAAGCTTCGCTTGGGGAGTGGGCGAATCCTCCGAGGCGGACGGCCCCGCACGCGGCGAGGCGCGGCGGTTCGGGCCGGCGTCAGGCGGTGGCCTCGGCGGGCAGGTGGATGGAGAAGGTGGATCCGTGGCCGAGCTCGCTGTCGAGCTCGATTCTGCCGCCGTGCATCGCCACGATCTGGCGGGCCAGGAACAGGCCGAGGCCGAGGCCCTCGGGGCCCAGCTGGCCCTCATGCTCGGGGCCGCGCACGAACTCGTCGAAGACCTGCCCCTGCAACTCCTGCGCAATGCCACGGCCGGTGTCGGAGACGGCGATGCAGACCTCGCCATTGATGGCGGTGGCGCTGATTTTGACGCTGCCGCCGGCCTCGGTGTACTTGACGGCGTTGTCGCCCAGGTTGTGGAGCACGTCCGCAAGCCGATTGGGGTCGGCGCTCACGCGCGGCAACTCGTCGCCGCAGTCCACCGAGAAGCTGAGGTCCTTGCTCTCGGCACGGATGCGCAGTGAATCGGCGACCTGCTCCACCACCTCGGCGACGTCAACGCGCTCGACCGACAGCGGGCTCGACCCCTCCTCGAGCGCGGCGAGGTCGAGGAACTGCCGCGCGAGGCGGAGCATGCGGTCAACCTCCTGGTCGAGGATCTCGACCAGCTTGCCGGTGCCCTCGTCGGTGAGCTGTCCGGTCAGTTCGCCGAACACCGAGGAGATCGTCTTGAGAGTGGTGAGCGGCGAACGAATCTCGTGGGACAGGAAGCGCACACCGCTGGCCTGCGCACGGGCGAGGGCCTTGAGGTCGGTAATGTCCTGGCAGATGAGTAGCCACGCGACGGGGCGGCGCGCGGCATCGGCAACGCGCACGGTGGACACGCGCACCTCGAGGTGCTCGTGGATGTCCACCTCCACGTCGCGCACGCCGTCAGGTTCGCCGCCGGGCCTGACGATGTGGCCGGCGACGTTGCGCAGCGCCTCATGGCGGGGCCCCTTGGGCAGGTCGCTCAGGTCGAGGCCGATGAGCTGGTCCGCGGTGAGCCCGACGAAGCGCTCGACCTGCGGGTTGGCGAGACGGACGCGACCGGCGTCATCGGCGAGGATGACGGCCTCGTCCATGAAGCGGATGACCAACTCGCTGGTGCGGCGCTCGCGCTCGAGGACGGCGTACAGCCCACTGGCGACCCAGCCGACGGCGATGAGCGCAAAGGCCAGACCGGTGAGCCGCCAGATGACATCCTCGGTCACCGGCTCGCTCAGGGCGAAGGTGGCCAGAAGCACCACGACAACGCCCGTGGCGAGGGCCACCGCGGCACGGGCGGTGCCCAGCATCGCGCAGGTGAAGATGAGCGGGGCGACCATGATCGGCACAAAGGGGCTCGCCACGCCACCGGTGCCGAGCACGAACAGGCCGAGCCACGTGATGTCGCCCAGCGTGACGACCAGCGCGGCGATATCGAGGTGCCCGTTCTCGTGTATCTCGCGCCAACGCGCTGCATAGCGGGTCCAGAGGGTCAGGAAGACGCCAATGATCAGACCGGTGTGCAGCGCGAGAGGGTTGGTGAGGCGGTCAGGGGAGGCGAGCGCGACCAGGAGGATCAGGAAGAGCAGGGCAATACGCACCCTGCCGACGGCCCGGAAGAGCGACAACTCGAAGAAGCCCCCACTCTCCTCGTCGAGCTGCGCATCACGGGTGCCCGCCGCTGCCGAAGTAATACGTTCTTGCGCAGACATCTGCATCGACCCCCGCACATACTGCCCGGTGCGCCCTGGCCCAAGCGGTGGTGTAATGGCCCGCGAACCGCGCGCGACCGACAGCCGGCCATGCGCACACGTCCGCTTCGCTGCGCTTCTGAAGGCATTCTACACGATGGTGCGACTGCTTGGCAAGCATGGGTTCCGAGGGCGTGACCGCGCGCACCCGACATCGCGTGGCAATTCGCGCCCGCCACGCGTGAACGGGGACTGAAGCTGCGGCGGCCGTCGCGAGATGCGCGGCGGGTGGGAGCTACGCCCGCGGCGCCGGGATCTCGACCGTGCCGCCCATGTAGGGGCGCAGGACGTCCGGGATCGCCACGGAACCATCGGCCTGCTGGCAGTTCTCGAGCAGCGCGGCGAGAGTGCGCCCAGAGGCGAGTCCCGAGCCGTTCATGGTGTGCACGAAGCACGGTGGCGCGTCGGGCCCGGGGCGGTAGCGGGTGTTGCAGCGCCGCGCCTGGAAGTCCCCGTACTGGCTGCACGAGGAGATCTCGACCCAGCGGTCCATGCCCGGCATCCACACCTCGAGGTCGTAGGTGCGCCGGGGCTGGAAGCCCATGTCGCCGGTGCACAGAATCACGCGGCGGTAGGCCAGCTCGAGGCGCTGCAGGATGGCCTCGGCGTTCAGGGTCAGCGTCTCCAGCTCCTCGTCGGCGGTCTCGGGGGCCACGAACTTCATCAGCTCAACCTTGTGGAACTGGTGCAGGCGGATGAGGCCGCGCGACTCCTGGCCCGCCGACCCGGCCTCGCGCCGAAAGCTCGCGGTGTAGGCGGTGTAGTACTTGGGCAGCTCCTCGGCGGCCAGGATCTCGTCCTGGTGCATGTTGGTCAGCGGCACCTCGGCCGTCGGGATCAGGTAGAGCCCCTCGCGCGTCTTGAACTGGTCGTCCTCAAACTTGGGGAGCGTCGCGGTGCCCAGAAGCGCGCGCGCGTTGGCCAGGTACGGCGGCATGATCTCGAGGTAGCCGTGCTCGCGGGTGTGAGTGTCGAGCATGAAGCTGATGAGCGCGCGCTCGAGCGTGGCGCCGAGGCCGACGTTCATCACGAAGCGCGATGACGCGATCTTCGCCGCGCGCTCGAAGTCCAGGATGCCCAGCCTCCGGCCCAGCTCCCAGTGGGGGAGAGGGTCGAAGTCGAACGCCGGTGGCTCGCCGCGCCGGTAGAGCACCGGGTTGTCGGACTCGTCATCGCCCTCGGGGACCTCGGCGTGCGGGATGTTGGGCAGCTCGAGCATCATCGCGTCGAACTCGTCCTGCACCCGCTCGAGCTCGGCCTCCTGCTCCTCGATCCGGCGGGAGACCTCGGCGACCTGCTGCTTGAGGTCCTCGGCGCGGTCGCGCTCACCGTCGCGGTAGGCCCCGCCGATCTGCTCGGACAGGCGGTTCTTGTCGGCGCGCAGGTTCTCGACGGCCAGCAGTTCGCGGCGCCGCGCCTCGAGCTCGATCAGGCGGTCGAGATCATAGTCAACGCGGCGCTTACGCAGCGCCTCACGCACGATCTCCGGGGTCTCGCGGATGATCCTGTGGTCGATCATGGGGCGGGGCCTCTCCCTCGTGGCAACGGCGGCCTCCCCCTGCCCGACATGCGTGGGGCTTCCCCCTCCGTCCCGGAGGGGGCTACGGCGACGACTGCGGCACACGCGGTCCAGGCGACGCGCCCGGACTTCAGTCTCGAAGGTGACGGCTCCCCTGCCCAATGGCGTGGAGGCCGACGCCCGGGCTCAGTGCGGGGCGATGCCGTTCGAGAACGCCACGAACAGGAAGGCCACGTAAAGCGGCAGGCCCACCAGCAGCGCCCAGGGCGAGAGCTTGCCCTGCGTGCGCATGTATATGTACACCAGAGTGCCCGACAGCAGCGCAATCGCCGCCGAGGCCAGGCCGACGGTGTCGAGCACCCAGGGCGTGGCGAATATGCCCACCGTCACCGGGATGGTACTCTGGAAGACCATCGCGCCGGTGATGTTGCCCGTCGCCAGCGTGTCCTTGCTGTCGCGCACCCACAGCACGGAGTTGAACTTCTCCGGCAGCTCCGTGGCGATGGGCGTGATGATGATCGACAGCACCAGCGGCGAGACGCCGGCGACCTGCGCGACTACCTCGAGGTGGCCGACGAACATGTGCGCGCCGACGAAGATGCAGGCCAACCCCATGAGGAGCTGCAGCGACACGAAGCGCAGGCGCGGGACGTGCGCGTTGGGCTGGATGCGCAGCGGCGCCATCTCGACCTCCTCAGCGATGGAGGTGCCGGCCTTGAAGTGGATCCAGACGTAGTAGGCGTAGACGAGCAGCAGGGCGACGCCGACGCCCCACTTGGCCTCGCGCATGGGCAGGAACGACGCACCCACCGCCACCAGGTAGACCACCAGGAAGTAGCCCAGGTCGTGGCTGAGCACGCGCGCGTCCACGGCCATGTCGGCGCTGTCGCGGCGCCCGCTGCGGGTGTACGCGAGCACGCCCACCGCGGTGACCGTGAAGGCCAGCGTAGCCAGCATGAAGGGGGCGCCAAGGATCGCGCCGGTGCCGATCGCCTGCGCATCCTCGCCGCCCTTGATGAAGGCGACGATCGGGACCAGCGTCTCGGGGAGCGCCGTGCCCACGGCGGCCAGCACGCTCCCGCACGCGCCGGTGGACAGGTTCAGCTTGGCGCCGAACCACTCGATAGCGTTGGTGAACAGCTCGCAGCCGGCCAAGATGACCAGCAGCGCGCCGGCGGCGAGCGCGATCTCAAGCCCCAACGGCGACATCCTTTCGGGTAACGGCCGGGAACCGGCAGACGGCAAGTGGCAAACGGCAAACGGCAAACGGCAAACGGCAAACGCGAAACGCCAAACGGCAAACGGCAGACGGCAACCGCCAAACGGCAAACGGCAACCGCCAAACGGTAACCGGCAAACGGCAACGGCGGAATGGCAACGGTAGCCAGGCCTGGACACCTGGCCCGCATGATTCGCGTAGGTCGGCCTGCGTCTGGTCCCGCCCCGGGGCGGGATCAGGCGCAGGTGAGAGCGTGCCCCTGCGCGCTCTCAGCTTCCAGCCCGACACGCATTCTTGTGGCTACCCCTTGACGACCGCCATCGGCGTCATGCGGGCGACGCGGCGGGAGATGCCCGCCTCGTGCGTCACCGTGACGACGCGGTCCACGTCCTTGTATGCGTACGGCGCCTCCTCCGCGAGGGTCTTGAGCCCGGCCGAGCGCACCCTCACGCCCTGGGCCTCCAGCTCCGCCTGCACCTCGCGCCCGTGTTGGCGCTTGGTCGCGGCCGTGCGCGACATCACGCGGCCCGCGCCGTGGCAGGTCGAGCCGAAGGTCTCGCGCATCGCGCCCTCGGTGCCCAGCAGCAGCCACGACGCCGTGCCCATGTCGCCGGGCACGATGACCGGCTGGCCGAGGTCGCGCCAGGCCGCCGGCACCTCCGGCCGCCCGGGCCCGAAGGCGCGCGTGGCGCCCTTGCGGTGCACGCACAGCCGACGCCGCTCGCCGCCCACGTCGTGGTCCTCGAACTTCGCCACGTTGTGCGCCACGTCATACACGAGCTGCAGCCCGATCGTGGTGGCCCCCGCACCGAGCACGCGCTCGAAGGCCTCGCGGATCCAATGGGTGATGATCTGGCGGTTCGCCCAGCCGTAGTTGGCGGCACACCCCATGGCCGAATAGTACCGCTGTCCCTCCGGCGAGTCAACCGGCGCGCACGCGAGCTGGCGGTCGGGCAGCGAGATGCCGTACTTCTCGGCCGCCCGCTGCATCGGCTTGAGCGAATCGTCGCACACCTGGTAGCCCAGGCCGCGCGAACCCGTGTGCACCATCACGACGACCTGCCCCTCGGCCTCGAGGCCCAGGCGCGCGGCCGCCTCGGGGTCCGAGATGCGGTCCACGCGCTGGATCTCGACGAAGTGGTTGCCGCTGCCCAAGGTGCCGAGCTGGGGCAGGCCGCGCTTGATCGCGCGCTCCGACAGCGCGTCGGGGTCGGCGCCGTCGAGGCAGCCGCCCTCCTCGGTCGCCGCCAGGTCCGCGGGCTCGCCGTAGCCCTGCGCGACCGCCCAGCGCGAGCCCTGCTCGAGGACGCGGCGCAGCTCGCCCTCCTTAAGCCGCACCTTGCCCTTCTCGCCCACGCCCGCCGGGATCGCCCGGAAGATGTGGTCGCACAGCGCGTCCAGCCGGCCGCGCACGTCCTGCTCCTCGAGGCCGGTGCGCATGAGCCGCACGCCGCAGTTGATGTCGTAGCCCACGCCGCCGGGCGAGATGACGCCCTCCGCCACGTCGAAGGCGGCCACGCCGCCGATCGGGAAGCCGTAACCGTAGTGGCAGTCGGGCATGGCCATCGCGCACCCGACGATGCCGGGCATGCACGCCACGTTCTGTATCTGCGTGAGGGCGGCGTCGGTGCGCAGGTCCTGCATCAGCACCTCATCGGCGTAGACGATGCCGTCGGTCACCATCCCAAGGCTCTCGTCACGCGGGATGCGCCAGCGGTAGTCGTCGAGCTTCTCGAGTGTGCCCTCGAACTGCTTGGCCATGGTGGATCGCTCCTTCGGAGCGGCAAGTCGGAAGTCGCCAGTCACCAGTCGCAAGCTGACGGCTAACGCCTGACGGCAACGACAAGCGGCGGCAAGCGACCACCCGACTGGCTACGGCCCCACCGCGTCCGGTCAGTTGCCATCGAAGAACTTGCTCAGGCCCTCCTCGCCACCGGCGTTGGTCGGGCGGGCGGTCGGGCGACAGGCCAGGCAGTACTCCGGCGAGTCGAGATGGTAGACGCCGCAGCCGGGGCAGCGGCGCCAGCCGTGCTCACGCTGCCACACTCGCGCGCGCGCCTGCAGCAGCATGATCTCCTCCAGCCGATGGCGCAGCGCCCCCTCGAAGTCGCCGACGCGCTCGAGGATCTCTCGGATGTCGTCGGGCGGCACCTCGACCTCCGCCAACTCCTCCTCGGTCGGCGACAGTGGCTCTTCCGGCTCCGCGACCGCCGCCTCGCGCCGGCGGCCGACCCCGGCGCTGCTAGGGCGTATCTCGCGCACGAACTCCTCGCCGAGGCGCCGGTTGAGGCGCCCGATGATCTCGGGCGCGTCGAGCTGAAGCTGCTGCGCGCGCGGCGCCGAGTCGCAACGCACGTGCACGACGCCGTCGCGCGCGCCGGTCACATGCGTGTGGCGCGCGTACCACTCGCCGGCCACCTCGCGCCAGACGAAGGCGACCATCTCCTCGCGCGACGCCTCGAGCAGTCCGCGGCTCTTCAGCAGCGCGGTCAGCGCCTCGGTGAGCGGGACGGCTTCTCGTAAGCGGCGCCTGGTCATCAGCCTGCGTCCCCGTCGCAGCCGCCGAGGGCGGCCGCGTGACCGGTCGTATCAATGACGTGCGCATCGGCCAGCCGCTGCCCCAGGTGCCCGGGGCAGCAGGCGCTGGTGACGATCATCTGCTCGCGGTCCGCGGACAGGTCCAGCATGGCCGCGCCTCTGTCCGCATCCAGCTCGGACAGGCAGTCGTCCAGGAGCAGGATCGGCTCGGTCGCGGTCCGCGCGCCCGCGATGCGCGCCTGAGCGAGCTTGAGCGCCAGGGCCGCGGTACGCTGCTGGCCTTGCGACCCGAAGCGGCGCACATCAACGCCGTCGATCGTCAACTGGATGTCGTCGCGGTGAGGCCCCACCTGCGTCGAGCCGCGCTCGACCTCCCGCCGGTGCGTCGCCTCCAACCGCGTGTAGAAGGCATCCGCAACGTCCGCGTCGGCGTCCAGCGGCACCGACGGGGCGTAGCGCACCACCAGCTCCTCCGCGCCCGCTCCGAGGCGGCTATGCAGTGGCGCGGCCTCGGCGGCCAGCGCCTCGACGAGGCCGGCCCGATCGACGGTGATCGGCCCGCCGGCCTCCACCAGCGCGTGCGTCCACGGCGCCAGGAGCCGCCCGTCGGACCCACCACGCGCGAGGGCCCTCAGGACCTCGTTGCGCTGGCGCAGGGCCCGGCGGTAGCGCGCCAGATCGTCGAGATAGCGCGCGCTCATCTGGCCGATGGCCGCATTCAGGAAGCGTCGCCGGTCGCCCGGCGAGCCCTTGACGACCTGTAGCTCCCCCACCCAGAACAGCACGGCCTGCACGCGGCCGATGATCTCCCGCGCGCCAGCCACCTCGCGGCCATCAACTTCGATGGTCTTCGCGCTTGACCGTCCACCGGACGGGTCGCCCAGCGTAACGCGGATGGTGACCTCGTGGCCATCGCGCTCAAAGACGCCGGTCACGCGGGCCGAGGTGCTGCCGTGGCGGATCATGGCCCCGGCGGTGCTGGTCCGCGGTGAAGTCGTGGTGGCCAGCAGGTAGATTGCCTCGAGCAGCGTCGTCTTCCCGGATGCGTTCGGCCCCAGGATGACGTTGAGCCCTGGTGGCAGCTCGAACCGGGCGCGCTCATAGCAGCGGAAGTTGTCGAGGCTCAGTGATCTCAGATGCACGTCCGGCGACCTTCCCGCGCGGCCCGCCACGGACGGCCGACGATCACAGACGACGAAGGCACAGACCGGTCGCCTGTGCCCATGTTCGTCGCTGTGCGGCCTAGTGCGGCAGTGGGGCCGGTCACATGATCTGCATGGGCATTATCACGTACAGGTAATCATCGGAGTCCAGGGGCTTGAGCGTGCCCGGCGCCAGCGGCTGAGACAGCTCCATGACTACCTGCTCCTCCGCAATGGCCTGCAAGGCCTCGA
>JALGUI010000791.1 GCA_029820915.1 Candidatus Zipacnadia bacterium
ATACCTATCGTAGATGTACTTGGTGACCTCATCGCGGCGGCGGGTGTCGAAATCCACGTCGATGTCAGGCATGTTGCGCCGCTCAGGATTGAGGAAGCGCTCGAACAGCAGGTCATTGGCGATGGGGTCGGCGTGGGTGATGCCGAGGACGTAGCTGACCAGCGAGTCGCCGGCCGAGCCGCGCCCGGTGCAGTGGATGCGCTGCTCGCGGGCGAAGCGCACGATGTCCCAGACGATCAGGAAGTAGTCGCACAGGCCCTTGTCCTCGATGATGGCCAGCTCGTGGTCGAGCCGCTCGCGGACCTCGCCGGTGAGGTGGCCGTAGAGGCGCTCGGCGCCGTGCTCGCACAGCCGGCGCAGGTATGAGCGGGGGGACTCGCCGGGGCGGGGTGCGGGGTACGTCGTTGTAGGGCGCGGACCTGGGCGACTGCTGCGCAGTCGCGCGCGCCTGCCGTTTGCTGTTGTCGTCCGGAGCGACGGGTCTTCAGACCCGTCGGCCGTTGTCGTTCCGTGGTACGGGTGCCCTCGCCCGTGCGTCGTTCGCATCTCCCGCGAATGAACGGTTGTCGTTCCGTGGTACGGGTGCCCTCGCCCGTGCGTCGTTCGCATCTCCCGCGAATGAACGGCAGACAGGCTGGAAGCCTGTCCTACGAACGGCGACGACGGCGACGGCGACGACGAACGACAAACGGCCGGGCGGGCAGGGAAGCCCGCCCCTCCTGACGGCGACGACGAACGACAAACGGCCGGGCGGGCAGGGAAGCCCGCCCCTCCTGACGGCGACGACGAACGACAAACGGCCGGGCGGGAACGTAGTCCCGCCCCTCCGAACGACAACGATGTACGGCGAACGGCCGTGTCGGGCCGACCTCGTTGCGGTCCTGCGGACCGCCCCTCGGGCGGCCCCTCCCTGCGGACCGCCCCTCGGGCGGCCCCTCCGTACGACAACGGCGAACGGCACAGGCGGGAACGGGGGCCCGCCTCTCCATGACGACGTCGCCGTCGCCATCCCCCGATTGCCCATCGCCCATTGCCGATTGCCGCCGGTCGCAATGCCTGCGCAGCCTCTCCATGTCGAACGCCGGGAAGTGGAAGGTCTCCAGGTCCAGCTCCCATTCGCAGCGCGCGGCGATGCGCGCGGCGTTCGCGATCGCCTCCGGCTGGTCGGCGAACAGCTCCGCCATCTGATGCGGGCTCTTGAGCGAGAACTCAGCGTTCGGGCGGCGGTCAGGGTGCGGCTCATCGACCGTCTGCAGCGCGCCCATGCACACCATCACGTCCTGCAGGCGATACGACGACCGGTCCACGTAGTGCACGTTGTTGGTCGCCACGCACCCCAGGCCCAGGCGCGCGGCGAGGTCGGCCAGCCGGTAGCGCATGCGGCTGTGCGGGCGCGGCAGCAGGTGGTTGTGCAGCTCGATGAACAGGTGCTCGGGGCCGAACAGATCGCGGTAACACTCCCCCACCTCGTGCGCCTCGCGGAAGAGCTTGCGGGCGAGCAGGCTCGGGATCTCCCCGCGCTTGCGGCAGGCCGAGAGCGCGATCAGGTGGCCCGGGTGCCGGCGCAGGTTCTCCTGCGTGAGCAGGGGTCGGTCGCGGTCGATCTCGGCGTACTTTTCCGAGAACGCGCTCTCGCGTCGCGCCTCGCCCAGCCGCGCGGCGGTGACCAGCCGACACAGGTTCGAGTAGCCCTCATTGTCCTCGGCCAGCAGCAGCAGGTGCGGAGGCCGGTCGGGGTCGGCGTGTTCGGGCAGCACGGGCTCGATGGTGAACTCGACGCCGATGATGGGCGGAGTCGTGGTCCGTCAACGCGATGGCGGACATGCCGGCATCACGCGCCGCGCGAGCCAGCGCATCGACCGGCGCCGCGCCGTCGAGGAAGGAGAAGTTGCTGTGGGTGTGGAGGTGGGTGAAGGTCATGGTTATCAGCGGCCGGGGAATGGGCAATCGGCAATCGGGAAAGCCAAACGGCGGTCAACTACGGACGGCAACGACGGACAGGCAGGAATGCCTGTCCCACGAACGACAATGGCAGGCGCGTCGCAGTTCGCCGTTGCTTCCCGCTTCCCGCTTCCCGCTTCCCGCTTCCCGTTTCCCGCTTCCCGTTTCCCGTTTCCCGCTTGCAGCTTACCGTTCAGTCCCAGACGCGAAAGACGTGCCACTGGTCGATGGTCTCGTAGCGGCACAGGTCGAAGGTGCGGCCGGCGTCGGTGAGCACGCGCACGAAGCGGCGCTCGCCATCGCCCTCCCACCATCGGCCGATCAGCCGCCACGTGCCGCCGGCCTCCACCACCTGGTAGCGCCGGCCGCGCCAGGTGAAGGCGGTCGGGCAGCGCTCCCGCGTGCCCTCGGTCTGGATCGGCTCTCCTATCGACCTGGTCATCGCCACCATCGCACTCACTCAACCGGAACGCCCGGATAACGGTGTCGAGCTGGAAAGCCCGGAGGTCGCTCCGCGATCTCTTAGGGAGTTTGCTCCGCAAACATCCCGACTTACGCGGGATGATGCCTGACTGCATTATATCGAACGCATGTTCGAATGTCAAGGCAGGAAGGGGATACACGGATACACTGTGGAAGTCATCGAGGGGGATGCCAAACTACGGTCTGCCGGGCTAGAAGCCCGGCCTACGCGGGGCAGGCAGCCGTTCGAACGTCAATACACGGAACCGCGCGCGGGGCAATCATCGAGGGCATGGCGGACGGGAGAATAGAACTACAGGCCGGCGCGGGACGACAACGACCAACGGCCGGGAGGGAGCGTAGTCCCTTCCCTCCACAACGACTACGGCGGACGGCAACAGCAGGCGCCCTTCGGGCGCGCCCCGGCGTGGGCGCCGGGGCCACAACGACAACGACAAACGGCACGGTCCCCAGCCGTGCCGTTGCTGTCGTTCTGCCGCCGCTACCCGCCGCTATCCGCTGCTACCCGCCGTTCTCCGCCGTTCTCCGTCGTTCTCCGCCGTTACCCGTCGTTCTCTGCCGTTACCCGAACCAGACGCCCCAGCGCAGGAAGGCGCCGCCCAGCGCGGCGCCGAGCGATCCCCAGATCAACCCCGCGGTGATGAAGTGGCCGATGGCGAAGCCCAGGAAGCCCGGCAGCGCGCGCAGGTACGACTGGCTGCCGCCGTAGCGCAGCAGCACGGTCTTGCAGATCCAGACGATCAGGAACGGGCCCCACAGCTTGTGGCCGAAGGCTCCCGCCAGCACGTAGCCGATGGGGTGCAGCGGGAAGCCGAACCAGTAGCCCCGCGCGATGGAGATCGCCCCGACGAGCACGCCGCCGCCGATGGTGGCGACGATGCGGGGCACGTCCGGTGGCTTGGGCATGTCGGCGGCGCGCAGCACGGCGGCGTACTCCTGCTGAGCCGTGCGGTCGCCCCAGATGCCGCCGCGCAGGCCGATGCCGCCCTCCTGGTAGTAGGGCTGGAGGTGGAAGACGAACGAGAAGGCCGAGCC
>JALGUI010000075.1 GCA_029820915.1 Candidatus Zipacnadia bacterium
TCGAGCAGTGGGCGGAACTCGTCGTGAGTCGCCACGCACACGGCGTGGCCCGCCTGTCGCAGGCCCACGGCCAGTGCGATGTAGGGCTGAACGTCGCCGCGTGAGCCGGTCGCGGTGATCGTGATGCGCATGATCACACTTGCCCGCCCGCCGGCGCCGAGCTGCACCACTCGCCCGCCTGGCCCTTGCGGGCTTCCGGCGCCCTCACTGGTCTCCTTCCCGCACGGGAGGCCCGGCGGGGGCAGGCGCCATCAGAGCCACCTCGTGGATGGCGCCGCCGATCTCCTTGAAGGTCATCGTCTGCTGCGCTCCCGCCGACAGCATGCAAGCGAGTGGGCAGGCGATGATGAGTGCGAGGGCCACCGTCAGGGGCGCGGCGCGCATGGCGGTCACTCCGGGGTCGAGGCGCGGTCGAATGGCTCCCCGCGCCCCTTCCCGCCCGGGAGGGCGCACTCCTCCGCGCCCCGACCGCGTACAACGAGGCGGGCGCAGGTACCCCTGCACCCGCCCGTTTGCCCGCCATGCGTCTACTCCTCGGCGTCTTCCTCCGGCCACGGGATCAGCCAGTCCTGCTTGTTGGCCTCCCACCACTGCAGAAAGCTATCTGCCTTGTCACGCGCGGTGTCGCCGATCACCATCGCCTCCCCCCCTGTCAGTTCGCGGGCCAGCCACAGGAAATCGAGATCGCCTGCTCTTGTGGCCTCAACTACAGCGGGGAGGATCACGATGCCCAACGCTGTGAGTGCACGGAAGGTCTCTCCCAAGGCCGTCTCCTCGCGCCTGACCTTCCACCACTGCTGGTCCGTCTGGAACACCGCCTCCTCCGACCAAAGAACTGTTTCACCTGCCTCTCGGAGTCCGCGCCATCTTGCAGCCAGTTCAGCGAACCGCTCCTCACTGCGCTTGGGGCCTGCCGCCCACCATTCGGATAGGGATTCGGCACACCAAGGATAGGACTTTGGGTCGGGCACAATGCGGGCGATCTCCGCGAAGGCCCATGCGCCCCAAGTGAACCCCTCGTCATCTACGCTCCTCTCCACCAACATCGGCAGCACAGTAGGCCCCATCTCCACTATTGCCCTGAAGTGCGGGGAAGACAGCCTCGATTCCAGCAGCGAGGAGGTGGCCACCGCGGCGCAATCGATGCGCCACTTCTCGTAGTGCTCGTCAAAGTCCGCACGCACATCGGGGGGCTGGGCTGGCGCATACGGGGAGCACACGAAAGCCCCCGCGAGACAGAGAGCCAGCCTCGTCAGCGACAGACGTCGAGATTGTGGCATGGCGCTGCCCTCCTCTTCTACTTGTAGTAGATACTGCGGCCCGAGTAGCCTGAGTCGAGTTGGTCGTGGACGTGCTCGATGATATCAAACTCACCGCACTTGGATTCGTACATCAGCCACTGCCCGTTGCCACAGGCGCAGGAACGCCTCTTCGCGCCGTGATAGCCGGTGTAGTACATGATCTGCGCATCATCCGGCCCGGTGCCCGTTGGGGTGCAGTTCGCCTGATCGAGGTAGAAGTTGTGCATCTCCGGGTCTGCCTCAAACGAGTTGTTGCCATTCCCCCAATCCGGTTCAGTGCCGGGATCGTCGGAGTCGTACAGGTCTATGCTGATGTAGTGTGTGCCCCCGAGCGTCACCTCTCCCAGATAGATGCCGCTCCCCGGAGGGACCTCGAGCACCGGGTTCACCCAGACATCATCGCGCCCCACCGACCACGCGATGCAGTTGTAAGTGGGATCCTGCGGTGCAAGACTGCTCCACTCACAACGGACAAGCCCTCCGCCACCGGGATTCGGAAAGACCGCCTCGAAGAACCCGCGCTGTGAGAGATCCCCAGGATAGTCTGTTCCCTCGGTGCGGGGCTGGTCCTCGCAGTTGGCGGCAATGGCCGTGTAGTGGACGACGTCTTCGCAGATGAGGGTGTCGTTGGGGCGCAGGAACTGCAGCTTGAGGTCCGCTTCGCCGTTGTACTCCGCTCCCTCGACGAAGAGGCTGGTCTCGATGAGCGCATGGAAGGCCGTGTGCTGCGCGGGCACCGACAGGTCCCAGACTTGCTCCTGCTCATCCACCAGCAGGGCGTCATCCTCGCCTTTGATGGCGCTGGTCCAGATCAGGATGGCGTCTCCAGTCCGGGTCAGCGCCGCCTTGCCCCAGTCGATGGTCGGGTCGAAGGTGACCGTGAACGCCAGCACATCGTCCTCATCCGCCACCGGGTCCTCTTGCTGCAGCAGATCGCTGCCGGGATGCTTGGTCCCGCCCAAGGCGTTGTCGCTGTCGTCATCGTTGTCGATGTTGTAGTGCACGAAGGCCCCGGGGTCCTCCTCCTCGTGCTCGGTCAGCGGCGGGTCGATCAGCGTTGCGCCGCCGAGATTCAGGAGTTCCTCCAGCGTGGTGGTGCCCTTCTGCAGCGCGGGCTTGGCGGTGCCGTCGCGGTTCAGCAGGGCGGTGTCCTCGCACTCGTCCGCGTAGACGACGCAGTAGATCGGCCCGATCAGCTCGTCATTCTCGTCGTACTCCGCATCTATCTCGTACACGTCGCTGAAGTGGGTGCCGGCCAGGCCCGGCTGGTCCGTCAGCGGGTAGTCCAACTCCTCGAGGTCCGGGCCGAAGAACCGGATGGTCACCGAGCCGGGCCAGGCGTCCTGGTTCAGCGTATACTTCACCACTCCCTTGAGCGTGCCCACCTGCACGTCCTTGGAGCAGTAGTAGAACTCGTTCACCGTCACTGTGAGCACGCTCGACTTGTCCGTGTCCAGACACAGCCCCGGAGGGCCTTGTTCTTCGGTAAGGTTGTGTTCGGCGGTGATTCTGTAGGTGTAGATGCCGTTATCCTGCGGGAGGTTGGTGTCCCAGTCGATGCTTCCCCCACCGCGGGTGGCGTTTTCGTCGGTCAGGGTGGTTATGACGCCCCCCGACAGCGCGCGGATCTCCACATCTACGGTGAAGGTGGGGCTATCGTAGTCCAGGTGGGTGATGTTCCAGGAGATGGTGTGGAAGGTGTCGTCGGTGTGGTGCAGGATGATCTCGTCGCCGGCCGCCTTGACGATTGTGTTCTCGGGCGTCCAGTCCGTCCCCTCGCCGCCGGGCACGTAGAACTCGCTGAATGCCTCAGGGAAGAATTCAGGATCGGGTGGGAAGTTGGTATCGTGCATGGTGACCTTCGCCCGCCAGGGGTAGGCGATGTTCTTCGGCCCGTCGAAGGTCGTCCAGTCGGCAGTTTTGCCCTTCGCCGTACACCTTCTCTTCAAACTCAATGGCCAAGATGTCCCAGGGGTCGTAGGGGAGAGGTTCCGGATCGCTGGCGCGGCAGATGACAGTCACTGCGTCACAGACGGTGCTGCCGAAGGTGTAGCTGCGATCCTCGACCGGCGTGGCGTAGAAGGAGAAATCGCCGGCGCCGGGTGCCCCGCGGGTCTGCACGCCGGGGGTGACCTCGACGGTGACCGTGTCGGTGCCCTGCGACTCTCCGGTCCGGACCCTGTATTTGCCGGTGCTGAGCCACACTGGTGGAGGGCGGGGTTGTTGGGATCGGGCTCGGTGCCATCACCGAAATCCCATGAGAAGGCGGCCATTTCGGTCACATCGTTGCCGCGGGCGTCGTGGCATACGGCTTCGAAGTACCTGCGCTGATACTGCCTGACTTCGTAGGGATCGGTCTGGGGGATGACGATGTCCACGCTCAGGGCGTGGGCGACACCGGCGCACAGCAGACACGTGACGGCGAGCACGACCACGACACGTGACGGCGAGCACGACCACTGGAAGGACCCACGCACGTCGGGGGGGGGGCGACAATCTGCATGTACCATACCTCCCGGCGCGCCCGGTGGTACCTCCCCTGGCACTGGTAGCGTACGCCTCCGGCACAGACCGTCAAGTTAAGTTTCTGTGTATGCGCCTCACCACTTCACGGCACGTGCACGACCACCAGCGTCGGCCCCTGGTCAGCCGACTCAGACGCTCAGGCCCATCGGCGCGTCGCGGAAGATGCGCGGGTCCATGTCGGTCAGGCTCGGCGAGACCGTCGGCGCGAAGTCCATGAGGGCCACCACGTGGGCGTCCACGTCCCCCCCCGGCGCGATCTCGATGAGGGTCAGCCCGCCGTCGCGCAACTCGAAGACCGCGCGCTCGGTGACGTAGAGGACGCGCTGACCCTTCTCGGCCGCGTAGTCGCCGGAGAAGGTCACGTGCTCGACGTGCTCGAGGAACTTGCGGTGCTTGCCCTCCTGGAGAATGTGCAGCTCCCCGCCCTCGATGGCGATCTCGAGCCCGCCTGCGGTGAAGGTGCCGCAGAACACGACGGTGTCGGCGGTCTGCGTGATGTTGATGAAGCCGCCGCAGCCGGCCACGCGCGGCCCGAACTTGCTCACGTTCACGTTGCCCGCCCCGTCCGCCTGGGCCATGCCCAGGAAGGCCAGGTCGAGGCCGCCGCCGTCGTAGAAGTCGAACTGTGCGGGCTGGTCGATGACGGCCTCGGGGTTGGCCGACGCGCCGAAGGACAGGCCCCCGGCGGGCACGCCGCCGATGGGACCGGCCTCGACGGTCTGATTGAGCGCGGCGGCGATACCCTCCTCATTGGCGACCGCCGCCACGCCCTCGGGCATGCCGATGCCGAGGTTGATGATCGCCCCGCCGCGCAGCTCCAGCGCGGCGCGGCGGGCGATGATCTTGCGCTCGTCCATGGGCAGCGCCGGGATGGCCTCGAAGGGCACGCGCACGTCGCCGCAGTAGGCCGGGTTGTAGTCCTCGCTGAAGGTCTGCTGATGCTGCTCCGGCTCAGCGACGACGACCGCGTCCACCAGGATGCCGGGGATGCGCACGTGCTGCGGGTGCAGCGTCCCTGTCGCTGCGATGCGCTCGACCTGCGCGAGCACGATGCCGCCGGAGTTGCGCGCCGCCTGGGCGATGGCCAGCATCTCGCCGAACAGCGCCTCGCGCTCCATGCTGATGTTGCCGCGCTCGTCGGCGGTGGTGCCACGGACCAGCCCGACGTGGACCGGGAAGGCGTGGTAGAACATCCACTCCCGCCCGCGCAGCTCGATCAGCTCGACGAGGTCCTCGGTGGTGCGGTCGTTGAGCTTGCCGCCGCCGTTGCGCGGGTCCACGAAGGTCTTCAGGCCGATGTGCGTAATCAGCCCCGGCCGGCCGCCCGCGATCTCGCGGAACAGGTGTGAGATGACGCCCTGCGGCCAGTTGTAGGCCTCCACCTTGCCCTCGATGGCGAGGGCCCCCAGCGCCGGGCACAGGCCCCAGTGACCGCCGATGATGCGCCTTGTCAGCCCCTCGTGGGCGAGGTGGTTGATGCCGCGGGTCTCACCGTCGCCCTGGCCGGCGGCGTACACCACGGTCAGCTCTTGCGGCCGTCCCTCCGCCAGGAAGCGCTCCTCGATGGCGGCGGTGAGCGCTTCGGGGTGGCCGGCGCCCACGAACCCTCCCACGCCGACCGTCGCGCCGTCGGGTATCCTGGCGACCGCCTCGGCAACCGGCATGATCTTGTTGGACATGTCTCACCTCACAACGGCAGTCGCAAGTCACAAGTCGCAAGCCAATGGCAGACGACCCCGGCAGTACGTTCGTCGGCACGGGAACCGTCGTTCGCCCCGGTCGTGGCTTGCGACTTGCGACTGGTGACTGATGACTACATGTACACCCCACCGTTGACCGACAGCACGTGGCCGGTGATGTACCCCGCCCGGTCGGAGGCCAGGAAGGCCACAGCGTTCGCCACGTCCTCGGGCGTCCCCATGGCGGCCATCGGTATGCTCTGGACGATCTGCGCGGCGACGTCCTCGGGAATCGCGCGCGTCATCTCGGTGTCGATGAACCCCGGTGCGACTGCGTTGACGGTCACGCCCTTGCGGGCGACCTCACGGGCCAGGGACTTCGTCAGCCCGATGATCCCGGCCTTGCTGGCCGCGTAGTTAGTCTGGCCGAAGTTGCCCGTGAGCGCCACGACGGACGAGACGCTGATGATGCGCCCCCAGCCCCGGTCGGTCATGCCCTCGACGACGGCCTGCGCGCAGTTAAAGGCGCCGGTGAGGTTGACGGCGATCACCTGGTCCCAGTCCTCGGGGGCGAGCTTGCGCATCGTCCGATCGCGGGTGATGCCGGCGTTGTTGACCAGCACGTCCACATCACCAAGGCGCGCGGCCACGTAGCGGACCATGTCCGCTACCGCCTCGCGGTCGGTCACGTCGGCCACCACGCACGCCGCCTCCCGGCCCAGCGACCGGACCCGGTCGGCGACGGCGTCGGCCTCGGCGGCGTTGTCACGCTGGGGCTCCTCGATGTAGTTGACGGCCACGTCGCAGCCATCCTGCGCCAGCCGCAGCGCGATCGCCTCGCCGATGCCCCGCGATGCGCCGGTCACGAGTGCGATTCGTCTCTCCAGGGCCATACGGCGCCCTCCCTTGTCGTCCGGAGGGCGGCTCTTCGGAGCCGCCGCCGTTAGTCCTGTCGTTGTCGTCCGCTCACTCCCCGTACCGGTAGAACCCCTCGCCGCTCTTGCGCCCCAGCTTGCCGGCCGCCACCATCGCGGGCAGTTCCGGCGCGACCTCGAAGCGCGCATGGCCGGTCTGTTCGTGCAGCGACTCGAGCAGCGCCAGGCACACATCCAGGCCCACCAGGTCCGCGGTCGCCAGCGGGCCCATCTTGTGCCCGAGGCCCAGTTCCATCGCGCCGTCGATGGTCTCGGGATCGGCGCCCTGCAGCCAGATGTCGATGGCGGCCGAGAGCAGCGCCCCGAAGGCGCGGTTGACGAAGAACCCCGGGATGTCCGGCGACACCTTCGGCTCCTTACCCATGCGCTCGCACAGCGCCACGGCGGCCTCGGTGACCTCGGGCGGCGTGCGGTCGCCGGGGATCACCTCGACGAGCTTCATGGCGGGCGCGGGGTTGAAGAAGTGCATGCCGATGAAGCGCTCCGGGCGACCCGACATCTCGGCCAGCGCGCTGATGGGGAGCGTCGAGGTGTTGCTGGCGATGACCGCCGCCGCGGCCGCGATCTCGCCCGCGCGACCGAGCACCTCGCGCTTGACCTCCAGGTCCTCGAAGACCGCCTCGATCACCCAGTCGGCGTCCGCCAGCGCGTCCCAGCCGTGGCTCCAGGCGATGCGCTCGCGCACCTCTGCCGCCTGCGCCTCGGTCAGCTTCTCACGGTCGATGCCGCCTTGCAGGGATCTCCCCAGCAGCGCCCGGCTGCGCTCGAACGCCTCCGCCGACGAATCGAGCAGCGTGACCGCGATCCCCGCCTGCGCGGCGACCTGCGCGATGCCGGTGCCCATCGTTCCCGCACCGATGATGGTCATGCGCTCAACGTTCATCTCTGTCTGCCTCCCGGTCTGACGGGAACGGCTGTGCAGGCGAGGGCGCCCGGACTACGACCGTTGCGCTCGGAACGCCTGTCCAGGCGAGGGCGCCTGGACTCCAGCATGGTTGGGCCGGCCTGACTCCCGCCCCGGACGACAGGCGCCTCGCCTGTCGGGGCGCCGAAGGCGCCCTCAGCCGTCAGTCTCGCTCAATCGCCATCGCCATGCCCATGCCGCCGCCCACGCACAGCGTCGCCAGGCCCAGCCGGGCGTCGCGCTTCTCCATCTCGTGCAGCAACGTCACCACGATGCGCGCGCCGGTCGCGCCGATGGGGTGGCCCAGCGCCACGCCGCTGCCGTTCACGTTCACCCGCTCGGGGTCCATGTCCAGCTCGCGCATGACCGCGAGCGCCTGCACCGCGAAGGCCTCGTTCAGCTCGATCAGCTCGAAGTCATCGAGGGCGAGGCCCGTCTTCTCGCATAGGTCACGCACCGCCGGCACCGGGCCCATGCCCATGATCTCCGGCGCCACGCCCGCCCACGCCGAGCCGACGATGCGCGCCCGCGCGCGCCACCCCGCGCGCTCGGCCCGCGCCCGCGAGGCGACCACCAGCGCCGCCGCGCCGTCGTTGATGCCCGAGGCGTTGCCGGCGGTGATGCAGCCGTCGGGCTTGAAGGCGGGCTTCAGCCCCGCCAGTGCCTCCATCGAGGTCTCGCGCGGGTGCTCGTCCACGGTCAGCGGCTCGTCGCGCTTGCGCGCCACCGGGAGGATCTCGTCGGCGAAGCGCCCGTCGGCGGTCGCGGCCAGCGCCCGCTGCTGGCTGCGCAGCGCCCAGGCGTCCATCTCCTCGCGGGTGATGCCGGTGCGGTCGGCGATCTCCTCGGCGGTGAGCCCCATGCCCATGCCGGTGATGGGGCAGCGCAGGCCCTCATCCATGACCGCGTCCACCAGCGTCACCGACCCCAGTTTGTGGCCCCAGCGCAGCTCGTGCACGTAGAAGGGCGCGTTGCTCATGCTCTCCGTGCCGCCGGCGATGAACAGGTCGCCCTCGTCCAGCGCGATCGCCCGACGCGCCATGTCGATGGCGCGCATCCCCGACGCGCACATCATGTTGATGGTCGAGCCGCACACGGTGACCGGCAGCCCGGCGGCGACCGCGGCCGTGCGCCCGACGTTGCCCTCGGAGCCGCCCTGGATGACCTGGCCGAAGATCACCTCATCGACCTCGCCGGTCGGCACGTCGTTGCGGTCTGTCAGCGCCTCGATCACCATCGCGGCCAACTCGCCGGCCGAGTGCTCCTGGAGGCCGCCGCCGAAGCGTCCGATCGGCGTGCGGATCGCGTCCACGATGACTGCCTCTGACATCAGCCCACGCTCCCCGGGTGTCCGGCGGTCTTGCACTCGCCGCGGGAGGGGTGGTTCGCCGCCGGACGTGGGGGTTCCTGTCGCCACCACGATGCGCGCATAATGAAGGCGCGGCGGTGTCGTGGGCGAGCCGGAGCAGATCGCCGTCCCGGCGGAGCCATCGGCGAGAGGGCGCTCGCCGCGCTGGCATGTGGGTCGCCAACATCGTCAATGGCCCTTAACACTGTGAGCACTTCTTGAGGAAGACGACGAGGGATGCGGGCCGTCCACCGTGAAGATGCAGGCCGGCTTGGGACTGGCTGAGGCCCATGGGGAGCCCGGATGCTGCAAACCGGCCTGCGCGCTCATCTGGCGACGACCGGACTCGCACTCAACCTGGCCCGCGTGGCACGTGGTTCAACGTGCGCGGGGGCCTTTGTCTGTACCGATGGCAGTCACACCCCTATGGTGAGGTATCCAGTGACGCGGGAGAGTGAGTGACATGACACGCGCCACGGTGTCGCACTCGTGCCTGGTCGGGCTGCTGCTCGCGATACTCATCCTGGCGGCCGGGCTGCCCGGCTGGGCGGCCTACACCAAGCTGTATCGGATACAGAACACGATGGGAGAGGACGGGCAGTTTCTGAGGGTGATCAACAACGCCCTGGAAGTGGTCACCACGTACACCGCCTACCCCTTGGCGTGGAGCCCGCCGGCGATCAGCAACATCGTCTACGGTGGGACCTACTGTACCAAGCTCAAGTTCGGCGAGTTCCGCGTGGACCCGGTGGTCGCGCCGGGCGCGTACGCCAAGATCGGCTGGCGCACGGCGGACAATAACTGCCGGCTGCGCGACCTGCGCTGGGTGAAGTACTCCGGCGCGACCGTTCCGGTGGTGGACCCCGACCAACTCGGCGGCGTGCCGGGCGGCGGCGAGGTGCGCTACGATGCCGAGGCCGGTGAGTACGTGTGGCTGATCATCAACGATACGGGGTCCACGTTGCGGCTGTCGGACGTGAGCATTCAGGTCTACGATGAGGAGCCGCCGCTGGCGCAGTTGATGGGTGAGATGTGGCCGCAGGCGCTGATGCGCACCATGGCCAACGGCGACGACTTGCCCGACGAGAACATCGTCGCCCAGCGTGTGCAGAACGTGATCGACGATCACGTGCAGCCGCTGATCGCCTTGCTCACCGCCGCCAGGGACGCGGGCTATCTCAGCCCTGACGACTGGTGGGACCTGGTGGACAAGCTGCAGGCGGGCGTCGAGGCCGGTCTCTCCAAGGGCGACGAGGTCTACCCCGGCGCGGACTCCGGCGGCATCACCTACCGGCAGTACTGGGACTACGCCGTCCAGGACGCCGAGGACTTCAAGGCCCTGGTCGAGGCCATCCAGGCCAAGATGCCGGTGATCGGGACGGCCTCCGCTGACTGGTCGTCGTGGTGGGGCGGCAGCGCGCCCGGCGCCATGAACGAGCACGGGGTCATTGCCAGCTACTCGCGCATCGTCGCCAACCAAAACCACGCTTACGTGTGGGACTCCCGGCTCGGGGATGCGGGCTTCGTGGAACTGCAGGACATCCGCCCGGATGGGATGGCGCCGGGCGGTCAGAGTATTGCCTTCAACATCGACAACCACGGGCGCATCGCCGGGGACATATACCCCGCGACGGGGCCCCAGCGTGGCGTGGTCTGGGTGCCCGACGCCTCGGCCCCAGAGGGCTATGTCGCGGTTGACATGCCGCCACCGCCCCTGCCCGGGTACTCGTCCTACACGCGCTGCCGCAGCATCAACGACAACGGGCTGGTCGTGTGCTTCTGCCGGTATGAGCCGACCCGACGGTACGACACCTACCTCATGCAGCTCAACCCGGACAACACGGTGGACTTCGTGCGTGCCTTCGACTACGGGACCAGCGTCTACGGCTATGACATCAACAACGCGGGGCAGATATGTGGCTACTACTACAGCGGGAACCTCCTTCGCCCGTTCCGGCTCGACCCGGTCGGGGGCGGTAACTACACGGCAGTCGCCCTCTCCGTGCCCGCGGACGCCACGGGCCACTGCTACGCACTGCGGCTCAGCGAGGAGGGCCATGTCGCCGGGTACGCTTTCTGCGCTTCGGGGATGCACGCACTCGCATGGAAGAACGATGGCGCAAGCACGCTCGTGGACACATGGACGACACCGCTTTGGGGGTGGGCGGCCTACGACGCGAACTCCGATGGCGACGTGATAGGGGGCACGTTTGCCTGGAACATAGCCGGGCCGCAGGTCGTGGCACGCAACGTGTCCCCTTCTGCCTGGCACGGTTCGTGGGCCTGGGGCATCACCGACAGCGGCCTCGTCGGCGGCGAGGCCAGGCTCAGCAATACCCCCCCGTACAATGTCTTCGTGGGTCGCGCCGACGTCCTTCCGTACGTCCTCCCCGACGGGCTGTCGGACGACTGGCTGGCGGCGGCGGATGCGCTGATCGCGGCCATCGTGGACGACCCGGAGGACCCCGAGGACGCATATCTCCCGGGCGATCCGGTGGCAAGCATCGCCGAGTTCGAGTCCTCTGAGCGGACAGAGGAGTACACCGACACCACCGGCGAGACCAGAACCGCGAAGACCCTCGAGGAAGCCACCAACCCTGAGACCGGGGAGGTCGTCATCGAGGACGGGGACGCGGTCTCCATCGCCATCCCGGACGACGACCACGTGCAGGACGAGACCGTGGTGATGCGCACCGGCGTGCGTCCGCCGGCGTCGAGCCCTGCCATGATGCGCACGGCACAGGTGGGTGAGTATGTGCTGGAGTGCATCGAGATGTACACGCCTGAGGAGGGCGTGCGCGACGCCGACACCACGCCCCCGACCATCGACCACGCCTCGATCACCCCCGAGACGCTGTGGCCGCCGAACCACAAGATGGTGGACATGGCCTTCGACGTGCAGGTGTCAGACGTAGACAACGACGGCCTGCCGCGCGACGCCACCTGGTACATCGAGAGCGTGTCCAGCAGCCAGCCGATCAACGGCGACGAGGACGGCAATACCGCGCCGGACTGGCTCATCGACCCTGAGGACCAGCGTTCGCTGCAACTCCGGGCCGAGCGCGCAGGCGACGATCCCGCCGGGCGCACGTACACGGTGGTGATCCGCGCCATCGACGGGGATGGGAACCGCTCCGCCCCGCACTCGCTGCAGGTTCACGTGCCGCTGAACCAGGGCGAGACTGAGCCGGCGATGACGATCGCGTCGCTGGCGGCGGCATCGGCGGGCGGCCGCGCGGTGGAGGTGGTGTTCACGCTCAGCTCCGAGGCCCAGGTCGAGGTGGAGGTGCTGAACATCGCCGGCCGCCGCGTGCGCACCATCGTGGCCGACCGCGAATGCGAGGCGGGCATCAACAGCCTCGCCTGGAACTGCCGTAGCGACCGCGGCGTGATGGTGCCATCCGGGGCATACCTTGTCCGCGTCACCGCCCGTACCGAGGACGGCGAGCAGGCCGGCCGCCTGTGCACCGTCATGCTGAGACGCTGAACAGACAACAGGTGCGCGAGGCTGACGTGCTCAGACCCTCGACCCGACCGCGAAGACGATTATTGTTGTGAGTGCGAGGCAGGGATTAGCAGCCTGGCGTGGAACAGCCGAAGTAACCGTGGTGTGCTGGTGCCCTCGGGGACCTATCTGGCGCGCGCGACGGCGCATAGGGATGACGGTCAGACGGCCGGCCGCCTGTGCACCGTCGCCCTGAGACGCTGAGCCCGGCCGCGCCGCGCCGCGAGGATGGACCGAGTGACGGGACGACGGAGTGTACCACTACTCCCGGCCGGCCGCAAGCCGGCGGGGGAAGGGGTGTCTGCACATGCATCCGAGGAGCATGGTTGCCCTGTCGCTGGTCGCCGTAGCCCTCGCCGGGTTGCTGATCGTCGCGGGTGAGGGTCAGGCCGCCGGCCAGAACGCCAGGATCACGAAGCTCGTGGGGCAGGTGACGCACCGCGTCGGGGCCACCGGGCAGTTCGTGGCCAGCAGCGTCGGTTCGCAGTTGCCCGCGGGCAGCCGCGTGCGCACCGGTGCCGGCGGACGGGCGCAGATCGCCTTCCCCAACGGCGCCGTCTTCCGCATGTCGGAGCGGACCGACCTGGTCATCCAGGCCGCCTCGCGGTCTCAGGTGTCCCGTGGGCAGATCTACGCCAGAATCGTGGCCGGGACCGCCGTGCAGGTGGGCGGGGCCACGGCGACGGCGGCGGTCCGCGGCACTGCTGACGGTCGCGAGCGGCGAGGTGGAGTTCTTCAACGAGCTCGGCAGTGTCACCGTGCTCGCGGCCCAGCAGAGCACCGCGCGACCGGGCGAGGCGCCGAGCCGGCCCATCGCCGTCGATCCCTCGAGCCTGCAGGCGTGGGAGGCCGGCCTCCAGAATCTGATCATCGAGCTGGAGGCGCCGCCACAGGTGGACACCGACCCCGGGCGCCTCGAACAGGAGCTGCTCCGGCGGCAGGGCGTGCTGGATCAGCGGCCCGATGACGCC
>JALGUI010000076.1 GCA_029820915.1 Candidatus Zipacnadia bacterium
ACGTCTACGGCCCGCAGAAGGGCGCGTCCCCCGAGGACGTCGAGCTGCTCGATCGCAACCTCCAGGTCTTCGCCGACGTGGTGCAGCGCGACCTCGGGCTGGACGTGCGCGACATCGCCGGCGCGGGCGCCGCCGGTGGCCTCGGCGCCGGGCTGGTCGCCTTCTGCGGGGCGACGCTCCAGCCGGGCGTGGAGATCGTCATCGACGCCGCGAAGCTGCCCGAGAGGATGCGTGGCGCCGATCTGGTCATCACCGGTGAGGGCGCCATCGACAGCCAGACCGCCTTCGGCAAGACCCCCGCGGGCGTCACCTCGGCCGCCAAGCGCGAGGGCGTGCCGGTCATCGCCATCGGCGGCGGCGTGGCGCTTGACGCGGTCAGTCTGCACGAGTGCGGCTTCGACGCGCTCGCCTGTATCCTCAACGCACCGATGAGCCTTGCGCAGGCCATGGCGCCGAACACGGCCCGCGCGATGATCGCCTTTACCGCCGAGCAGATGGTGCGCTGCTTCCTGGCAGGACGCGGCGCGCAGTAACCAGAGACCAATCGGGAGATGACAGCCATGCAGGTCGGGATCCTGACCGGGCCGTTCCGCAACGATCCGATGGACGTTGTCGTGAGCTTCGCCGCTGAGGCGGGCTTCGACGCGCTTGAGATCGACGTCCGCCCCGGCTGCAAGCACCTCGATGTCGGGTTCGACGACGCCGCGGCGGCCGATGCCGTCGCGCAGGTCCGCGACGGTGGGCTGGCGATCAGTGCGCTGGCGTGCTACATGGACATCAGCGACGCGGATGAGCAGGCGCGGGCGGCAAACCAGGCGGCGCTGGCGCGCACCGTCGAGATGGCCTCGGCCAACGACATCGACGTGGTGTGCTGCATGGCCGGCAGGCCGGCCGGCGAGCTGTCGCGCGAGGAGACCATCGAGCAGATCGCCGGGCCCTTCTATCGCGAGTTCTGCGCGCTGGCGGCCGACAAGGGCGTCAAGCTCGCGATGGAGAACTGGTTCGCCACAAACATCATGCACCTGGACCAGTGGCAACTGATCTTCGAGACCGTGCCCGCCGAGAACTTCGGCCTGAACTTCGACCCGTCGCACCTGATGTGGCAGGGCATCGACTACCTGCACGCGGTCGAGGTGTTCGCGGAGCGCATCTTCCACGTCCACGCCAAGGACACCGAGGTCGTGGCGAACAGGCTCCGCTGGCTCGGCAATCAGGCCGAGCGCGGCTGGTGGCGTTACTGCATCCCCGGCTACGGCGAAATCGACTGGGGCGTGTTCATCGCACGACTGCGCGACAACGGCTACAACGGCGTGCTCAGCATCGAGCACGAGGACCGGGCGCTGGGTCGCGAGGAGGGCTTCGTGAAGGGCCTGAACTACCTCAGGGTCTTCGCGTAGAGGGCTGATTGTGGCGGGCACCCCGAGCGCCCGCAACCCAGTGGGAGCACAAGCCGAGGAGGTGAGGGCAATGCCCACAGCGATCAGGATCACCGCCGGAGATGTGGTCATCGAGGCGGAGCTCAACGACACGAGCTGCGCGCAGATGATCTCGGAGGCGCTGCCTATCGAGGCGTCGGCCGGCACCTGGGGCGAGGAGATCTACTTCAGCATCGACGTGGACTGCCCGGCGGAGGACCTGCAGGCGGTCGTGGAACTGGGCGACTTGGGCTACTGGCCACCCGGCTCGGCCTTCTGCATGTTCTTTGGCATGACGCCGATGAGCACCGCCGAGGAGATCCGGCCCGCCAGTCCGGTCGCGGTCATCGGGAAGATGACGGGCGACCTCGAGCCGGTCAAGAGCGTCCCCTCGGGTGCGAAGGTGGTCATCGAGCAGGCGTAGCCGACCGCGCGGGACAGGCTCGACGCAGGTCGGGAGGTGCTCCATGAGCTACCTGCTGGGCATCGACGTCGGCACGACGAGCACCAGGGCGCTGCTGATCGACGAGCAGGGGGCGGTCATCGGCAGCCACGCCAGCGAGTACCCGCTCTACACGCCGCGCCCCCACTGGGCGGAACAGGACCCGCGGGACTGGTGGGACGCCACCGTCGCGAGTGTCCGGGCCGCCCTGGGCGAGGCGGGCGTGAGCGGCGACGCCGTGATCGGCGTGGGGCTGTCGGGCCAGATGCACGGCTCGGTCTTCCTGGACGAGGCCGACCAGGTGATACGCCCCGCCCTGCTGTGGTGCGACCAGCGCACGGCGAAGCAGTGCGCGAGCATCACCGAGGCCGTGGGGGCCGACGACGTGGTCAGCGAGACCCTCAACCCGGTGCTCACCGGCTTCACCGCCCCCAAGATCATCTGGCTGCGCGACGAGGAGCCCGACAACTACGCGCGGGTGCGCAGGATCCTGCTCCCCAAGGACTACGTGCGCCTGCGCCTGACCGGGGAGTACGCGACCGAGGTCTCCGACGCGTCCGGGACCTCGCTGCTCAACGTCCCCAAGCGGCGCTGGTCCGAGTTGATTCTCGACCGGCTCGAGCTGCCCATTGAGTGGCTGCCGCAGGTGTACGAGTCGCCGGAGGTCAGCGGAGCCATTGCCGCCGATGTCGCGGCGCTGACCGGTCTGGCGGAGGGCACTCCAGTGGTCGGCGGAGGTGGCGACCAGGCCGCCGGCGCCATCGGCAACGGCATCGTGCGCAGCGGCGTCGTCTCCGTCACCACGGGCACGTCCGGTGTCGTCTTCGCGCACCTGGACGAGCCCGCGGTGGACGAGACGCTGCGCACGCACACCTTCTGCCACGCGGTCCCGGGCAAGTGGCACGTCATGGGCGTCATGCTCTCCGCCGGCGGCTCGCTGCACTGGATGCGCGACACGTTGTGCGCGGATGAGATCGAGCTGGCCCGCAACATGGGCGTGGACGCCTACGAGCTGATGACGGCCCAGGCCGGGCGGGCGCCGGTGGGCAGTGAGGGCCTCGTCTTCCTGCCGTACCTCACCGGCGAGCGCACGCCCTATCCGAACCCGAACGCGCGGGGCGTGTTCTTCGGCCTGAGTCTGCGCCACGGCAAGCCGCACATGCTCCGAGCCGTCCTGGAGGGTGTCGCCTACGGCCTGCGCGACTCCTTCGAGATCATCGAGGCGATGGGCGTCGAGATCTCGGAGGTCAGGGCCTCCGGCGGCGGCGCGCGCAGTTCGCTGTGGCGTCAGATCCAGAGCGACGTCACCGGCCACCCGCACAGCATCATCAACGTGGACGAGGGGCCGGCCTACGGCGTGGCGCTCCTGGCCGCGGTAGGCGCGGGTATCTACGGCTCGGTCGAAGAGGCCTGTGACGCCACGATCAGAACGGTGGACACGCCGCAGGTCAGTCAGGCGAACCATCGGCTCTACACCGGCTATCACCGGCTCTACCAGCAGCTCTACCAGCAGCTCGAAGATAGCTTTGACGCTGCCGCCGGGCTCGTGGCGGCGGCCGATGACTAGCTGAAGACGGGGACAAGGCACCGCACAGTCGCATCTGGGCATGAGGCCCGGAACGCGCCGCCACGGGGTTTGTGGGCTTTCCTGCGCGAGTTTGACACGGTACTGGGCCTCTGCTATAATCGGCGTACACCGGATGTCCCCGGGCCCGTTCTGCGGGTCCGATGCATCGTGGTGGGGTAGAAGCGACCCCACTGCGGAGCGCAAGGAGGGAGCGGCTCTACATGGCAAAGAAGATCCTCGTGGTTGACGACGAGCGGCACATCGTCCGGCTGGTCGAGGTGAACCTGGCTCGCGCCGGCTACGACGTCGCGACCGCCTACGACGGCATCGAGGCGCTCGAGAAGGTCAAGGGCGACACCCCCGACATGATCGTCCTTGACGTCATGATGCCCCGCATGGACGGCTTCGAGGTGCTCAAGCACCTGCAGGCGGATGCCGACACCCAGGACATTCCGGTGATCATGCTCACCGCGAAGGCGCAGGACGCCGACATCTTCCGCGGCTGGTCCTCCGGTGTCAGTTCGTACCTGACCAAGCCCTTCAACCCTCGCGAGTTGCTCACCTTCGTCGAGCGCATCTTCCAGAGCCTCGAGGACGGGCCCGGGCCCGGGGACGACGACGATGGCGAGACCGTGTGGGAGGTCTAGGCCGTCAGACTGCAGCGAAAGTGAAGAGCCCGCGGCGTGCGCCGCGGGCTCTTTCGGTTCTGGTCGCGCAGCGTCGAAACGCGGATCAGAACGTGATCGACATCGCGCGCGGTGGGCACACCGGCACGCAGATGCCGCACGCCACGCACTCCTCGGCGTTGAAGCTCACCTCGCGGCTGTCCGTGTCCATCGCCAGCGCCGCGGTCGGGCACACGACGATGCACGCGCCGCAGTCGGTGCAGCGCTCATCGTCGCGGACCACATCCTGCTCGAGCGGCTGCACACGCACGCCCTGCTCGCGCATCCACGCGATGGCGCCCTCGATCTTCTCGGGCTCGCCCACCAGCCCGAGCACCATCAGGCCCTCCTGATCCGCGGTGATATCGGCCCGGAGGATGTTGAACCGCAGGTTGAAGCGCTCGATCGCCATCGACGTCACCGGCTGGTCGAGCAGGCTCTTCGGGAAGTGAAGCACCACTCTGCTCTCAGCCATTCTACTCACACTCCTCCTCGCCGACCGGCCGGTAGTTGAGCGCCTTGAAGCCCTCGCCGCTGTCCGCCGAGGGCAGGGGCTGCACGGGCTCGGTGAGCAGGAACTCGCCGACCTGCACCCAGCCCTTGAGCGTCTGGGCGATCTCGCGGGCGCGCACGTAGCTCGACAACGGCGTCGTCGGCACCGTCTTGCCCTCGAGTTCGATGCTGCCGGTCTTGAGCGCGGCGTACGACACGTGCGCGAGCGGCTCCCCCTCGTTGTGGGCGTAGTTGCGGCTGTAGTCGATCACGGGCGCGGTGATGTCGGCGTCGCTCACGCCGGTGAACCGGGCCATCTCGGCATCCAGGACCGGGATGGCGGTCCCGAGACCGACCGCCAGCGACACGCCGTAGCCGTAGAAGCTCACGCCCACGATGTAGCGCGGGTCCATCTCCTTCAGGTCGCCCACGGTGCCAAGCGTCCCGGCGCCGCCGGTGGGCACGCCACGCTCGTTGCGCGGCGTCGTCGGGTCGTGCTGGGTGCCCTGCCAATAGACGTAACCCTGAGCGCCGCCGAGGAAGATCCGCGTGCCGATGCCGACCGTCCGGTAGTAGGGGTCGTTGAGCAGCGGGCTGAGCTGGCCCGCCGAGCAGTAGTTCGCGCTTCCCAGGTCGCGCTTGACCACGCCCATGTACGTGTAGATGTCACGGTCCGCGAACTGGTTGACGGCGACGTTGTAGTTCTGGTACGCATTGCGCGGGTTCAGCATGTAGGCCTCATTGAGGTCGCGGAGGTTGATCCAGGTATCCAGCTCACGCCGGGGGTAGCAGTCGGTGCCGTATGCATCGGCCCGGAGATGGATGTCCTTTCCCGCGATGAGGTCCTCGATCACGTGGGCGCCGCCGTAGCTGAACTCGCCCGGGTGTTCCCGGTTCAGCGGGTCGCCCGCCGCCGGCTCGGTCGCGCCGATGTACAGGTCCACGGCGGCGAGCCCGGCACAGGCGGGCACGTCGTTGAGCCAGGCGTTGGTGATCTTCATGCGCGGCGTGCTGTGGCCGATGTTCAGGAACGCGCCCGATGAGCACATCGGCCCGAAGGTCCCGGTGGTGACCACATCCACCTTCTTCGCGGCCCTCTCGGGGCCGAGCTCGCCCACGACACCGACCATCTCCTCGGCGGTGACGACCACGACCTCGCCGGTGCGGATCTTCTCATTTATCTCGTCATAGCTCTTGGGCAACGTGACCACTCTCTCTGACGCCCCGGCCCTGGGAGACACGGCGATTCACGGGCCGGGTGGGGATGTCAACGGGCACTGCGCGTGCGTCCGATCCTGAGACGCGTCCCGCGAGGGGACGCCCGCGCATGGCCATACGAGTCCTCACCCTCTCCTGCGGACCTGATCGCCCGAACATCGCCTTGCCTCCCTTCTCAGTTCATGCGCCTGTCCGCGACTACTCGCTCTCGAACAGGTCGGTGGACAGATACCGCTCGCCGGTGTCCGGCAGGATTACCACGGTCAGCCGATCCTGCATCTCATCGCGGGCCGCCACCTCAAGCGCCGCGTGTGCGGCGGCGCCGGATGAGATGCCCGCCAGGATGCCCTCCTCGCGCGCGAGGCGCCGGCCGGTGGCCTTCGCGTCCTCGGTGGCCACCGTGATGATCTCGTCGAGGAGATCGACCTCCAGGACCTCCGGCACGAAGCCCGCGCCAATGCCCTGGATACCGTGCGGCCCCGGCCCGCAACCGGATAGCACGGCGGACTCAGCGGGCTCGACGCCCACGATCCGCAGGTCGGGCTTGCGGGGCTTGAGGGCCCGCGCGATGCCCGTGACCGTCCCTCCGGTGCCGATGCCGGAGACGACCGCGTCCACGGTGCCCTCAGTGTCGGCCCATATCTCCTCGGCCGTCGTCCGCTCGTGGGCACCGGGGTTGGCCTCGTTCTCGAACTGCTGCAGCATTAAGTAACGGTCATCGGCATCCACGAGGTCCTGCGCCCACTGGATCGCCCCGCCCATCCCCTCGTCGGCAGGGGTCAGGACAATATCAGCGCCCAGGGCCTTCAGCAGTCGCCGACGCTCTCTCGACATGTTCTCAGGCATGGTCAGCACGAGGTCGTGATCTCTGGCGGCGGCCACAAAGGCGAGCCCGATGCCCGTATTGCCGGATGTCGGCTCCACCAGAATCGTGTCGTCATCAATGGCGCCGGCTCGCTCGGCCGCCTCGATCATCGACACGCCGATGCGGTCCTTGACGGAGCCCGCCGGGTTGAACGACTCGAGCTTCCCCGCCACACGTCCCGGCAGCCCTTCGGCGAGCCCGTCGAGCCACACCAGTGGTGTGCTCCCCACCAGCTCAGTCACGTCCGTCGCTATCTTCATGGCCGCCCTCTCCGCCTCTCTCACTCCGGTCCTCGGCGCCGACTTCCCCGTACACGAAAACGGGCCCCGATGCCCGAAGCCGTCGCGTCTCGGCCGGGCGGGGCCCTTGTCAGTTCGACATGATCACGCGCGGTCGCCGGATGGCGCCGACCGTTCGCTCATTCACCTCGGTCCTGGCTGCACGCGTGGCCAGACGCGCGGCGGCCGTGACCGACGAATACCGATGGCCGCCAGTTGTCCCGAAACCGGTGATGGTCACCGAGATGGCCCTTCCCCACTATGGGCTTGACCGCGTGCGTCAAGGATAGCACAGCGATTCCGGCTTGTCAATGACGCCGGCCGGCCCCCCGCCACGAGAGCAGCCTCGCAAGTTGCGGCGGGGGATTCGGGTGCCGGCGGGGACGGCACCCTCCTCCCCCACCAATCCTGTTTCGCTCGGCCCGGCCCGTGTTCCAGCTTTGCAGACGGAGTTGCTCCGGGCTATGTTCACTAATACAGCCGAGTTTACCAGATTCGCTCGCAAGGCGCAAGCAGGTCCCGGCACAGGCGAGCCGCCGCCAACCGGTGCGGCGATCCAAGGTCGGCGGGGCGGCCCTGATGGCGTCCGGCCGCTTGGGGTCTACTCCTCCGAAGGAGACGGCGCGAGCTCGCCGGCGCGGCCCAGCTTGGCGGCGCGCCGCAGCCGAGAGGCGACGTCCGTCTGGGGGATCAGGACCATGACGTCGAACAGGCTCGGACCGACCGTCTGCCCCGTAACCGCCGCCCGGCACGGATGGATCACCTTGGCGGCGCTCACGTCGAGTTCGTCAGCGAGGTCGCGGATGATGCGCTCGATGCCATCAACATCCCAGGTTCCCGGCTCCTCCAGGCGGTCGGCCAGCATGTCCAGCCTGTCCGGGACCTCCTCGCGGCTGAGCCACTTCTTGCGCGCGCGGGGGTCGTAGGGGAAGTCTTCGGTGAAGAAGTAGCTGCCCCAGGTCACGAAGTCGGTGAGCAGGCGGGTGCGCTCCTTCATCAGGTCCACGACCGCCACCAGCCACCGGCGCCGCTCGGGGCTGAGGTCGTCTTCGAGCAGGCCCTCCTCTCGCAGCATTGGCGAGAGGACATCGGCGAGGTACTCGGCGTCGGCGCGCTTGAGGTACTCACCGTTGAGCCAGGTGGCCTTCTCCAGGTCGAACACGCCCGGCGACTTGCTCACGCCCTCGATGGTGAACCTGTCGGTGAGCTCGCGCAGGTCCAGTATCTCCTCCTCCGCGCCCGGCGACCAGCCGATCAGTGCCAGGAAGTTGCGCATGGCCTCGGGCAGGAAGCCCTGGTCCCGGTAGTCCATGAGATTGACCGCGCCGTGGCGCTTGCTCAGCTTGGTGTGGTCGGTGCCCATGATGAGCGGCAGGTGCGCGAATTGCGGGCGCTCGATGCCCAGCGCCTCCATGAGCTGCACGTGCGCGGGCGTGTTCGGCAGGTGCTCCTCGGCGCGGATGACGTGCGTGATCTGCATGAGATGGTCGTCCACGACGACCGCCATGTGGTACGTCGGGTACCCCGACGTCTTCTGGATCACGAAGTCGCCCATCAGGGAGTTGTCGAACCATACTTCGCCGCGCACGAGGTCGTTGACGACCGTGGTGCCGGTCTCCTGGACGCGGAAGCGCACACAGGAAGGCCTGTCCTCCCTCGTGAGCCGCGCAACTTCGTCCTCGTCGAGGTCGCGGCAGCGGCCGTCGTAGCGCGGCGGGATGCCGCGCGCGCGCATGATCTCGCGCCGCTCCTCCAGTTCCTCGGGCGTGCAGAAGCAGCGGTAGGCCCGGCCGCTGTCCAGCAGCCGGCCGATGTGGTCCTGGTAGATTCCGAGGCGCTCGGACTGGATGTAGGGCGCGAACGGCCCGCCGACGTCCGGGCCTTCGTCCCAGTCGATCCCCAGCCACTTCAGGCCATCGTAGATGGCGGCCAGCGACCTCTCGGTCGAGCGCACCTCGTCCGTGTCCTCAATCCGCAGAACGAACCGGCCGCCTTCGTGCCGGGCGAACAGCCACGCGAATAACGCGGTGTGGGCGCCACCGACGTGCAGATCGCCGGTCGGTGAGGGGGCAAAGCGGGTTCTGACCTGTGACATCTGGGCCGGTCACCTCTTCGATTCCAGCGCGAGCGGCGGAGAGGGCCGTCTCGGAGGGTAGTCGAGCAGAAAGCGAACAGGCTGCCCGCGATCCTGCCACGAGCAGCCCCGGTATCATAGCCGTACTGCGCCCCACGTGCAAGGCGGCCGCGCGCGCCGCTTGGTTACCCTTCCTCGTCTTCCCCCTCCGGCTCCTCGCGGGCCGGATGACGAACTCCGCCAACTCCTCGTCACCGGCTTCGCGCACGAGGCCGGAGGCCACGCTCCAGCGCCCGTCGCGCTCCTCGAAGCACGCGTAGAACGCCAGCAGTGACGCGATCTGCCACCTGGACGTGCGCCGCACCACGTTCATCTCAGCCCACAGGGCGTTGAACGACAGCCCCTCTTCATGCTCGGCCA
>JALGUI010000792.1 GCA_029820915.1 Candidatus Zipacnadia bacterium
CGCGCACATCGTCCGCGAAGCCGTCGCTGCTCAGCTCGAGGTGGCGCTCGCCGATGTCCCAGCCGTCGTTCATGTGCCACTCGCGCAGCTCGACGCTGCTGATCTCGATCTCCGCCGTCAGCTCGAGGGTGATCGTCGGCGTGACGCCCGCGGGCCACATGACGGACACGTACGAGCCAGACATCTCCCCGTCCACGAGCTTGTCGATCGGCCCGTAGCGGCCCTGGTGTTCCGCGTCGGCGGTCACGCGTGAGACGGGCAACGCCGCCAGCGGTGGATCGAAGCCGCCGGCCTCCCAGGCGGGGGCCAATGCGGGCGCATCGAGCGGCGCGCCTGCGCCGCCCGCGGGCAGCGCGGGCATGGCGAGGACGCGATCGCGGATCTCGGTGAAGCGCTCCGGCGCCTCGCCGGCGTCGAAGCGCACCTCCGTCTGCCCCTCCGGCGACAGCTCGGTCACACCGGTGGCGATAAGGACTCCCTCGCCCAGCAGCTCGCCCAGCGCGATCACATCCGCGCCCTCGGGCCGCTCGACCACCGCCAGCCCATCGCCCACGCGGCGGACCGTCACCTCGCGCTCCTCGTCTTGCGGATGCGACTGGATCAGGTTGACGAACCGGTAGGCCTCGCCCTCGGCCAGCGCCACCCCCACCTGCTGCGAGAGCCGGGAGATCGGCAGGTTTCCGCTCATCTTCATGTGCTCGACGCGCGACGGCGCGCCGTCGGCGTTGACGATCTGCATGGTCACGGGCGGGTGCTGCACGGTCATCGTGCCGCCATCGAGCATCGCCTCGCCCCACGGCCGCCAGCAGCAGCGCAGTGTGAACTCGCCGCTCTCCAGCGCCTCGACGCGGTCATCGACCAGCACGTAGTCGCCCGCGCGCCAGACGATCCGGCGCGTCCACTCGGCCCCGTTGTAGTCGGTGAGCCAGGTGCGGCTGAAGGCGCAGGTGGGCAGGTCGGCGGTCGCGCCCAGGCCGGTCACGGCCGGGGTCAGCTCGCTCCGCCCATCGCGGATGATGACGAGCGAGCTGTGGTACTTCGGACCATTCTTGATGTACTCGCCATCGACCAGCAGCGGCTCGCCGCCGTCGGCGTAGCGGATGATGGCGTTGGCGTCGAAGTGCATGTGCGTGCCGCGGCCGAAGCCGTCCAGCAGCATGTAGGCGTCGCCCTCGTCCAGCCCCGCGCGGAAGGCCATCTTGTCGAAGGTGTCCTCGAAGGGCAGGTTCGGCGCGGCCGCGTACTGCGGGCTGCGGCCGGCGTAGTCGTAGGGCATCCGGGGCAACCGCGCCAGGGTCAGTCCGACGTGTTCCGCCGGGGGCTCGGGCGCGAAGTCCACGTAGTAGGGCTGCCCCAGCGGCTCGCCCGAGCGCCCGCCGACGTGCTCCAGCAGCCACAGGACACCGGGGTCGCGGTGGTACCAGGCGATGGTGTGCAGCACCGCCGCCATCCCCGACGCGGACGTGTAGGCCGAGTGGTCACCGAAGGCCGACTGCCAGCCCGCGTTGTCGGTCACCATCTGGGCCACCTTGGCCGTCTCCAGCGCGTGCCCCTCGTCGAAGATGGTGGTGTCGCCCTCGGCCAGCGAGTAGGCGATGGTGTGGGTGATGGGCAGCCACTGGTAGCCGGCCGCGTCCTCGAGCGGCTTGGGCGAGTGGCGCTGGCCGCGGAACACCCCATGCGCGACGTCGAGCCACATGTCCGCCCGCGCCAGGCTGTAGTGGCGCTGGAAGTACTTGCCCACGAAGTAGGCGCCCAGCGCCGGGAAGGTGTTGTGGTTGTGCACGATGTCATTGTTCTCGCGCCAGTAGTCGAGCCTCCGCTCGTAGCCCTGATAAAGGTCGCACTCGAGCATCAGCTTCAGCACCAGGTTGGTGAACCGCAGGCGCTCCTCGTCGTTGAACAGGCCCGACTCCTCGTGCAGGTCCCACAGCACGCCGACCTGGTAGGTCCAGGCGTCGCGGAAGTCGCGGTCGTAGCGCGCCAGGCCCTCGCTGACGATGTACTCGTCCGTCGAGTTGTACTC
>JALGUI010000793.1 GCA_029820915.1 Candidatus Zipacnadia bacterium
TTCCAGCCGAAGATCTCGGACTGCGGGGCGAACTGCGTCACGGCATCGTGGATGGTGACCGGGAACGGGTGGTCGCCGGGGATCTCGTACGAGTCGTTGTGCAGCTTGGGGAAGGTCAGCTCGAAGTGCTCCCGCAGCCACTCGTCGTCGGTCTGCATGACCGCGTCGTAGAGCTCCTGCTTGACCCCCTCCATCGACTTGTTGGGGAGGAAGCCGACGCCCCCCTCCATCATGCACTCACCGGCGACCATGGACGGCCAGCCCTCAGCGCGGATGATGCCCAGGCAGAGCTGGACGGGGGCTTCGTAGCGCTCGAAGAGGGGGTAGTTGGCGCTCTCGGCGACTATTCTCTGCTCATATTCGAGCATGAGGCGGATGGCTTCCATCATCTTCTCGATGGCGTTCTGGCCCTCGAAGCGGCGGCCCATGTGCATGGGCGTGCCGAAGGTCTTCGCGCGGAACCAGATGGCGCCGCGGTTCGCGGGGAAGACGTTGAGCGACGAGCCTTCGCCGACGATCACGCCGTCGGCGGTGCAGCCCTGGCGGATCAGCGAGAGCGCGCCGTTGCCGCCGACCTCCTCCTCGATGACGACCTGCTGCTCGATGTCGCCCCTGAGCTGGAGGCCCAGGTCGAGGATGGCGGCGATGGCCAAGGTCTGCATGACAACCTGGCCCTTGTCGTCCATGGCGCCGCGGCCGATGACGTACTCGCCGTCGAACTTCGGCTCAAAGGCGTCCTCCCAGTCGGCGCCGGGGACGACATCGGTGTGCGACTGGACGATGATGCTGCGGCCGCCGCCGGTGCCCTTGAGGGTCCCGACGACGTTCGGGCGGCCGTCGTACGGCAGCTCATTCTCGTTGTGGCTGTACTCGGGGTCGTCGAAGATGTCATTGGGGATCTCGCGGTACTCCGCCTCCAGCCCCACCGCGTTGAGCAGGTCCAGCATGTATGCCTGGACATCCTGCTCGTTGCCCTGGGTGCTCTCGAAGGCGATGGTGTCCATCAGCCACTGGCGGGCCTGCTCGGCGCGCGCGTCGATCGCTTCGGATACCTGCTGGGGGGTCACTTCGCTCAATGCAGCTCACTCCGATCTCGTTGTGAAGACAGCGTAACGCAGGTGGGTCAGCCGATCACCGCCGCTCCCCCCGACGACAGCCTGAGGGCGCGGGTGCGGGCCGCCACGCCGGCGCGTTCGAACGCGTTCACCATGGCGCGACCGACTTCCTCCCCGGCGTCGCCCACGAAGGCGGCGATGGTGGGCCCCGAGCCGCTGAGCGCCGCGCCGTGGGCGCCGGTGGCGAGGGCGGCGGCGATGGCTTCCTCCATGCCGGGGACCAGGTGCGCGCGGTAGGGCTGGTGCAGGCGATCGCGCATGGCCTCGCCGAGGACGGCGAAGTCACCGGAGACGAGCGCGGCGACGATCAGGCTCGCGCGACAGAGGTTGAAGACCGCATCCGCGTGCGTGACGGTGTCGGGCAGCACGCGGCGGGCGTCGTGAGTGGGCACCTCGAAGTCCGGGACGGCAACCACGCAGGACAGGCCGGGGGCGACCTCGAGGCGCTCGACGAGCACTTCGTCGCCTACCGTGCAACAGACCGTCAGGCCGCCCAGGAGGGCGGGCGCGACGTTGTCGGGGTGTCCCTCGATGCCGGTGGCGATATCGAGCACGCGCCGCACCGACAGGCCGCCGCGGGCGAGCGGGATGCGGTTGGCCTGGTGCAGGGACAGAGCGGGCGGCTCGGCGCCGGCGGCCTCGGTGGCGGCCCGGGCGGCCTCCAGGACAAGGTGCCCGCCGTCGCGCGGGAGGGATTGGGCGCCCTCGCCCTCGATCGCTACTGTCGGCTCATCGGCGAGCGCCAGCGTGACCTCATTGTGCAGCCCCAGCGCGAGGCCGAGACAGTCGTAGCCGGGACCGAGGTTGGCGGTGGTGGCCGGCACGCGCACGGTGACGGCTGCGGGGCGGTCGCTCATCATGCGCCCTCCTCGTCCAGGTAGACGCGGGGCAGGCGCTGGGTCAGCCGCGCGA
>JALGUI010000794.1 GCA_029820915.1 Candidatus Zipacnadia bacterium
GGTCGAAGAACAGGTACGGGTGCTGACGCGGGGACTCAAGCAGCGTGTCCACCTCCTGGGCGATCCCGGCTGTGAGACAGCATGCAAGCAGAACCAGGCAGCGGCAGACTGCGCGTAACCACGAGGCTGTCACGACCGATCAGCTCCCTTCAGCGCTGCTGGAGCGCGCGTCCGGCGCAACGCGGCGCCAGTGATAGCCAGGTAGCTCGCATGGCCGTTCGTCGCGCGGCCCGGCGCACCTCCGACGAGATGCCGGGGCCGCCGTAGCATCGACGCCTGCGTCGATGCACCGAGGCGCGCAGGTCCGGGCTGTGCGCCGGCGAACGGGCCTCTGCACGCCGCACACCCGTGCGGGATCATCGGCGTTCGGTGAGTGTGAGCGACATGGTGAGGTCCGGACCGGTCCGGATGTGCGCGCTGTTCACGATGATGACGGTGGGCTGTGCTGCGTGGGCGGAGCCCCTGCTCGGCAACGCGGACTTCGGCGCCACCGTGGCGGATGATGCGAACTGGCCGGCCGATTGGCAGGTCGCGGATGAGTACCGTGGCCTGTACGGGTGGATCAACGATGACGGGTACAGCGAGAACTCGTCGCTGCGCTACCTGGCGGCGCAGCCGGGGCCCGCGGGGCCGGTGAGCCAAACGGTCGCCTGCAAGCCGTACACCGAGTACGTGCTGACCGCCGCACTCAAGAGCGACGGCACGGTGCTGCCCATGGTGCGGGTGCTGGCTACGGACCTCGACCAGGTCGCGGTGACCGTCGAGTCCGGCGGCGATCAGGTATGGACCGTGGACACCGCGCGCTTCAACAGCGGCAGGTCAGCGACGCTCGAAGTTCAGCTCCTCGGCGACCGCGGCATGGTGCAGAGCGGCGCCGCGCCGGTGGGGACGTCCGGCTTCGACGACGTGCAGATCTACCCGGCGGCCGAGGCGCCGGCGGAGGTCAGGGCGCGGGCGCTGTTCACCCCGCCGGGGGCCAACATCGCGCTGGACGCGCCGTACACGTTCAGTCCGGGCCCCATCGCCGGCCACTGCACCGATCCCGACGACGGCATCCAGCTCACCGATGGCGTCTACACTGTGGGCTACTTCTGGACGCAGAAGACGAGCGTCGGATGGAAGAGCGCGATGCCGGCGGTCATCACCCTCGACCTGGGCGAGGTGCAGCCGATCGCCGGGCTGTCCTACAACACGGCGGCCGGCGTGGCCGGGGTGACCTGGCCGTCGGCGATCATCGTGATGGTCAGCGATGACGACGAGCAGTGGGCGGCGGTGGGCGACCTGGTGCGCATGAGCGCGGAGCAGATCGGCCCGCCGCCGGACACCTACGCCACCCACCGCTTCGCGGGCCTCGACCTGAACACGCGCGGGCGCTACGTCAAGCTCCTCGTCGCGCAGATCCCCTACGCATTCGTGGACGAGATCGAGGTCTATCGCGGGCCCGACGAGCTGCTGGCGGCCGAGCCCGGGGGACGCGCCGTTACCGATCCCATGGAGTTCTTCCGCGAGAGCCGCGTGTTCTCGGCGATGCTGGCACGCATGCGCACTGACCTTGAGGCCGCGCGCAATGCGCTGGTATCCGCGCGGCTGGACCGGCCCGAGCGCGACCGGTCCCTGGCGGAGGCCGATGCGCTGGCCGCGGAGATCGACGCGCTGCCCTTCGGCGTGCCGGAGGGCTTCCGCACCGTGCATCTACGCCCTACAGGCACCGGTGCTGCGCTCTCGAGGCTTCGGCCCGCTGACGGCGTGGGCCGGCGACCGGTGGGACCCGCTGACGCCGACGCAGGCGCCCGACGATCCGCCCCGGTACGCGCCCGCGCTGTCCGTGCCGATGATGCGCAACGAGTACCGCGCGGCGGCCGTCAACCTCACCAACGCCACCGACGGCGAGTTGCAGGTGACCGTTGGCGTGACCGGGCTGCCGGGCGGCACCAACCCCGGATACGTCAGCGTGCGTGAGGTCCTGTTCACGGACACCGCGTCCGGCACGATCATCGCCGCGGCGCTGCCCGAGGCACGGCTGGTCCGGGGTGGCTACCGCATCAGCGTCCCCGCCGGGATGACGCGGCAGGTCTGGCTGTCGATGCACCCGACGGACCTGGAGCCGGGCGTGCACCGGGGCGAGGTCACGGTCCATGCCGGGCGCGGCATCGATGACATCACGGTCCCGCTGACGCTGACCGTGTACCCGTTCGACTTCCCGGAGCTGCCCTCCATCGCCATCGGCGGGTGGGACGACACCGAGACGATCGGCGCGCACGACGCGCGCTTCCTGGACCTGCCCGAGTTCATCCGCGCCCTGCGCGAGCA
>JALGUI010000077.1 GCA_029820915.1 Candidatus Zipacnadia bacterium
AACCGCTTCACGCTGCTCGAGTTCCTCTGGGAGCTACGCGAGTTCCTGCACGAGCGCGGCAAGCTGCTGTTCGCCAACGGGGTGCACCCGACCCGGCGCTTCCACTTCTTCGCGCTCGACATCATGGGCGTCGAGGGGCGCGGGCGGCTTGAGCAGAAGCGGACCATGGCCGGCCCGAAGCCCTTCCTGCTGCTGATCTACAACGTGCAGGATGACCCGGCGGCGATGGAGCACTGGTTCAACCTGTGCACGTACTGGGGGATCTACCCGTCGTTCGGGAACATGTCACTGTTCGACACGCCGGAGAAGTACGCGCCCGTCGCGGAGCTGAACCGCCGCTTCGTGCCCACGCTGCAGACCATCACGCGCGCAGGCTGGCGGCCGGTCGGGCATGTGGGCAGCAACAGCTTCCTCGTTGAGCGGTGGGGGCCCGGTGAGGACGGGGAGGTCTACCTGACGGTCTACAACCCGGCGGAGGAGCGGGTCGAGGGCGGGGTCGCCGTGGAGGTGGGGGCGCTCGGCCTCGACGGCGAGAGGCTCGTGGCCGAGGACCTGCTGTCGGGCGAGAGCTTCAGCGTGCCGGTCGGCGCCGGACGCCCGGCGCTGGCGATGGCGATCGACGGGCAACGCGTGCGGGTGCTGCGGCTCGAGGCGGGTTAGTGCTGAGTTGCAGAAGTGGCCGCATGTTCCTCAAGCGAGCTTGCCTCACCCCCCGGCCCCCTCTCCGGACGCAGCAAGCTGCGGGCGGAGAGGGGGAGAACACATAAGGAAGCGTAAATGTGCTACCTGCCCGGCGCAGGAACAAGCATTTTCATTCCCCCTCCGGAACGGAGGGGGTGCCGGTCCCGCCTCTGGGCGGGACCGGCGGGGGAGGCCCGCAGGACGATACGCGAGCTTCCGCAAGTGGGCACTAGCCGGCGCGCCCGCGCAGGTCCAGGGCGACGCGCGGCGTGGCATCAGGGCCGTTCAGGCTCGAGCGCTCCACGATCGACACGCGGACCGGCAGGCCGAGCATTGCCGCCAGCTCGCGCTCGATCTCGCCGCGCATGCGCGCCAGCGCCACCAGCTCCTGCTCGGTGCCGGCGTGCTGGGCGGGGACGGCGATGCGGATCTCGACGTCGTCGAAGCACTCCTGGCCCACCACGAGCTGGTGCTCGGTCGGCGCGCCCAGCACGGCCTGAATGGTGTCGGCGATGGCGCCCGGCTGGATGATGATGCCACGGACGATGATGGTGTCGTCGGTGCGCGTGGCGGGGCGCGAGATGCGCGCGAAGGTCCTGCCGCACGCGCACGGCTCGACGCTCATGCTGCACACATCGCCGGTGCGGTAGCGGATGAGCGGCAGGGCCTCCTTCTCCAGCGTGGTGATGACCAGCTCGCCCTCGTCGCCGGGGGGCAGCGGCTCGAGGGTGTCGGGGTCCACGACCTCGGCCAGGAAGAAGTCCTCGTTGACGTGCAGGCCCGCGCGCTCCTCACACTCCTCGGCCAGGCCCGGCCAGGCCGCCACGCGCACGCCGTAGTTGTCCATGGCGCTGACTCCCAGCCGCTCCTCGATCTCGCGACGAATCGGCTCGGGCCACGGCTCGCCGCCCAGTAGCGCCATCTGCAGCCACAGCCCGCGCGGGCCCAACTCCAGCCGCGCCGGCTCGTCGGCCAGGTGCAAGGCGTCCGAGGGCATGGCGACGAGCACCGAGGTGCGGTAGTCGTGCATCACCTGAACCTGCTTGCGGTAGTCGCCTCCCGGCACCGAGATGACCGAGGCGCCGATCAGTTGCGCGCCGCCGGCAAACCCGAAGCCCGCGTCGAACATGCCGGACTCGAAGGGGATCTGCACCACCGAGTCGGCGGTCACGCCCGCGGCCGTCAACACGCGCGCGGACAGCTCCGTCCAGTGCACCAGGTCGTTGCGGGTGTAGGCCGCGACCGCCGGGCCGCAGGTCAGCCCCGGCGCGGCGTCGATGCGCACGACCTCGCGCAGCGGCACGGCGAAGAAGCCGTACGGGTAGCCCTCGGCCAGGTCCGTGCGGCTGGTGAGCGGCAGGCGCGCCAGCTCCTCGAGCGAGCGCACACCGTCGGGGACGAAGTCCAGCGGCCCGAAGCGCTCGCGATAGAAGCCGACGTTGCGCATGGCGCGATTCAGGGCCACCTGCAGCCGCTCGAGCTGGAGCTGCATGATCTCCTCGCGCGGCATGCTCTCGAACTCGCGGTTCCAGATCCGCTCGCCGTCCATGCCACTCGACCTCCCGCCGCCCGGACTACTCCCACACCTCGCGATAGCCCTTGCCCAGGTACGCCCGCTGCACCTCGGGGTTGTCCAGCAGCTCCTGCGCGGTGCCCTCGAGCACGATGCGCCCGGTCTCGAGCACGTAGCCGCGATCGGCGATGCGCAGAGCCGCGCGCGCGTTCTGCTCGACCAACAGCACCGTCAGCCCCTCGTCGCGCGACCTCTGCACCTCGTCGAGGAACTGCCGGGCGATGATCGGCGCCAAGCCGAGGGACGGCTCATCGAGCATGAGCAGCCTGGGGCGCGACAGCAGCCCGCGGGCCAGCGCCAGCATCTGCTGCTCGCCCCCGCTCAGGCTCCCGGCGAGCTGCCCCCGGCGCTCGTCGAGCTGCGGGAAGCGCTCGAACTGCCGCTCGATGTCCGCCATCACCTCGGACCGGCCGCCGCGCCGCCAGCGCGAGTACGCGCCCAGCAGCAGGTTGTCGGCGACGGTGAGGTCGCCGAAGACCTGGCGCCCCTCGGGGACCTGGCAGATCCCGGCGCGCACCAGGCGGTGCGGCGGCCGGTTGGTCACGTCGCGGCCATCGAACTGGATATCGCCGACCTGCGCGCGGATCAGCCCCGAGATGACCGCCAGGGTCGTGCTCTTGCCGGCGCCGTTGGCGCCGATGAGCGTGACGATCTCGCCGGCGTCCACATGAAGCGACACGCCGCGCAGGGCCTGCACGCGACCGTAGGAGGCATCGACGCTCCGCACGCGCAGCATCAGTCGATGTCCTCCCCCAGGTACGCGGCCAGCACGCGCTCATCGTTGCGCACCTCGTCGGGCCTGCCCTCGGCCAGGCGCTGTCCGCCGTCGAGGACCAGGATCTCGCCCGAGATGTTCATCACCAGCGACATGTCGTGCTCAACGAGGAGCACGGTGACGCCGCCGTCGCGAATGCTGTGGATGATCTCGCCCACGTGCTCGGTCTCGCGCATGTTCAGCCCCGCCGCGGGCTCGTCCATGAGCAGGAGCCTGGGCTCGGCGGCCAGCGCGCGCGCGACCTCCACCAGGCGCCGCTGACCGATGGGCAGCCCGGCCGCGGACCGGCCGGCGAGGTGTGCGAGGCCGGCGCGGTCCAGGGCCTGCATGGCCGCCTCGCGGTACTCGCGCTCCTCGGCCCCGGCGCCGAAGATGCGCAGGGCGGCGGTGAGCATGGTCGAGCGGCCGCGCAGGTGATGGCCGACCATGACGTTCTCGAGCACGGTCATCTGATCGAACAGCAGGCTGGTCTGGAAGGTGCGTCCCACGCCCAGGGCGGCGATGCGGTGCGTGGGCAGACCCAGCAGTTGCGTGTCGCCAAGGACCGCGGAGCCGGCGTCGGCGGGCAGCACGCCGGTGATGAGATTGAAGATGGTGGTCTTCCCCGCGCCATTGGGGCCGATCAGCGCCTTGATCTGCCCGTGGCGCACCTGGAAGCTGACGTTCTTGACCGCCTCCAGGCCGCCGAAGTCCTTGCACAGGCCATCGACGTCCAGCAGCACCTCGCTCATCGCGCCACATCCCCCGCGCGGTGGCGAGCAACGCGTTCGCGCAACCGGCCGTAGAGCGCGCCGAGCGCGCGCGACAGGCCGCCGGGCATGACGATCATCATGACCACCAGCAGCAGGCCGTAGACCACGATGTCGTAGTCGGCATAGGGCCGCAGGGCCTCCTGGATGGCGGTGATGGTCACCGCGCCCAGCGCCGGCCCCCACAGCGTCCCCTGCCCGCCGAGCACGACCATGACCAGCAGCGCGATGGAGGTGTGGAAGCCGAAGGGCGTGGGCGAGAGGAAGCGCATGGACGAGTGGGCGTAGAGGGTGCCGGCGATCGAGGCGTAGGCGGCGCTGATGACGAGGGCCCGCACCTTGAAGGCGGCGGTGTCCACGCCCAGGGTCTGCGCCGCCAGCTCGCTGTCGTGCAGGGCCCGCAGCGCCCGACCGGGCCGCGACTCGACCAGGTTGGCGAACAGAACGGTGAGCAGGCAGACCCAGGCCCAGACGAAGTAGAAGTAGTGCATGTCCATGTTCGACTGCAGCTCGCGACCGAAGAGAGTCATGGACGGGATCTCGGTGAGGCCCGCGGCGCCGCCGGTCAGCCCGGTGGTCTGGCGGATGACGACGACAACGATGATGCCGACGCCGAGCGTGGCCATGGCCAGGTAGTGGCCCCTGAGCCGCAGCGTGGGCTTGCCCACGAGCCAGGCGACGAGGCTGGTGACGGCGAGGGCGGCGAGCAGGGCGGCCCACGGGTTACAGCCGTAGGTCGCCGTGAGGATCCCGGACACGTAGGCGCCGATGCCGTAGAAGGCCGCATGTCCGAGGGAGACCTGGCCGGCGTAGCCCATGAGCAGGTTCAGGCCCGTGGCGAGGATCAGGTTCAGCCCGACGACGATGAGGATGTGCAGGTAGTACCTGTTGTGCACCGCCAGGGGCACGAGGGCCACGAAGAGGAAGAATGCCGCGATCTGGACCTTCTGCGCGCGCCTGCGCTGCGTGGCCGCGAGCACCTCGTCATGCACGTCATTGTCGGGCGGCACCTCACGTACGGCGGCCATCTACTCCTCACCCCCGCGCCGGCCGCCCAGGATGCCGCTGGGGCGGACGAGGAGCACGGCGATGAGGACGACGAAGGCGATGGCGTCCTTGTACTGAGAGCTGATGAGGCCGGCGCCGAGGGCCTCGAGCACGCCCAGCAGCAGGCCGCCGGCGATGGCGCCCAGGCCGTTGCCGAGGCCGCCGAGCATCGCCGCGCAGAAGCCCTTGAGGCCGAGCATGGTGCCCACGTTGTACTGAGTCATGGTGATGGGCGCGAGGACGATGCCGGCGATGGCGCCGATGGCGGCGGCCAGCGCCAACGACCAGGAGATCATCCGCGACAGCTCGATGCCGCACAGCCGCGCCGCCTGAGGGTTGATGGCGCAGGCGCGCATGGCCTTGCCAATCACGGTGTACTCGAAGGTCAGCCACATGGCGATGGCGGTGACGAGCGTCGCGCCGAGCACCCACAGCGACTGTGGCGTGATGTTGGCGCCGAAGATGCCGATGGGGGCCTCGCCGCTGAAGGCGGGCACCACGCGCTCGTCGGGCCCCCAGATGATGCCGGCCACGCCGCGGATGAAGATGGAGGCGCCGACGGTGATGATGATGAGGACGACGATGGAGGCGCCGCGGGCCGGGCGGATGGCGGCGCGGTCGAGCGCGATGCCGACGAGCGTGGTGCCGGCGATGCCGATGAGGGCGGCCGACCACAGGGGCAGGCCCCACGCCGTCATGGACGCGGCGGTGATCATTCCGCCCAGCATCACGAACTCGCCCTGGGCGAAGTTGATGACGCCCGTGGCGTTGTAGACAAGTGAGAACCCCAGGGCGATCAGCGCGTACGTGCCGCCCGTAGTGAGTCCCGATAGGAAGAACTGCCAGATCTGCTCCGCCAACGTCATGTCGGTCTGCACTCCGTGTCTTCGGGGACAAACGAATGGGCCGCGCCCCTCTGCGGGAGCTCGGCCCACGTCCCTGACCTGTGCACAGGAGCCACGCGAGCGTCGGAGCAGGTATTCTCCGCCCGCCCGTCTCTTCCCTGTCTGCGCCCGAGCCTTTGTGCACCAAGACGCACGGGCGTGCCGACCGGCGGCCGGCACGCCCGGTGGCGTCCTGTGCGTCAGGCTACTCGATCAGCGTCCAGGCCCCGTCCACGATCTCGACCATCACGAAGGCCTCGGGGTTGAGGCCATAGTGGGCGTCGGCCGAGAAGTTGAAGACGCCGCCGATGCCGGCGAAGCCCTCGGTCTGCTCGATGTAGTCGCGGATGGCCGCGCGGTCGGTGGCGCCGGCGCGCATGGCCTCGACCACGAGCATCACCGCATCCCAGGCATGCCCGCCGAAGGTGTCGGCCGGCTTGCCGAAGGCGTCCTCATACTGCTTCGCGTAGTCGAGCAGAAGCGCCTTCTGCGGGTCGTCGTCGGGAAGCTGGGCGGCGACAATGAGCCTGCCGGCGGGCAAGATCACACCGTTGGCGGCGTCGCCGGCGCCCTCGATGAAGCGCGCGTTGGCCACGCCGTGGCTCATGATCAGCGGAATCTCCATCTGAAGCTGCGCCACGTTCTTGGCGACGAGCGACGGCGTGGGGCCGATGCCCCAGCAGATGACAACCTGGGCGTCGGTGCCCTTGATGTTGGTGAGCTGGGCGGTCATGTCGGTGTCGGTGTCCGCGAACTCCTCCTTGGCCACGATCTCGAGGCCGGCGTCAGGCGCCTGCTCCTCGAGCTGCTCGAGGCCGGCGATGCCATAGCCGCTGCTCGCCGTGAGGGCCGCGATCCTCGTGATGTCCTGGTCCTGCAGATAGCCGTAGATCCTGGTCACCGCGTCTGCGTCGCTCTGCGGCGTGCTGAATACCCAGGTCTTGACGGGGTTGGTGATCTTGCTCGCCGCGGCGCACGAGACCAGCGGTACCTCGGCCTGCTCCACGGTCTCGATGATGCCCAGGGTCGTGCCGCTCCGGCTGGGGCCCACGATGGCCAGGACTTCCTCCCTGTCCACGAGCTCCTTCACGGCGGCCAGGCCCTCGGTCTCATCGCCCTTGGTGTCGCGGATGATGATCTGCAGCGGGCGCCCGTCGATGCCGCCCTCGGCATTGATCTGCTCCTCCAGCATCCGCGCCGTGTCGGCCTCGGGCTCGCCGAGCGCCGAGGCCGGACCCGTGACCGCGAAGATCCCGCCGATCTTCAGCGGCTCCCCGGTCGGCTCCTGGCTTCGCCCCTCTTCCGGCGGAACCACCTCGACTATCGGGGCCACTACCTCCGGCTCCTTGGGGCAGCCGGCGACAAGTGCAGCCAACACCCCCAGCCCCAGAAGCATCAGCAACGGCCACAAACGCCTTGTCACATCGCTCATCGATATGCCTCCCTCTCCGATCTCGATGCTTGTGTGCGCGGTTAGACGGTGAGTTTACTGCCATGCCCGGTTATTGTCAAAGGCCCGCCGACTTCTCGTCACCGATAGAGCGGGAGCGCGGCAGGTGCCCTCACGCCTCGGTGTCGTCGATCAGACGCACGGGCAGCTCGCGCACGGCCTCGCCCTCGGGCGTCTGCAGGATCACGACCTGTCGGGCGAAGGGGATCTCGACGCCCTCGACATCGAAGGCGCGTTTGACCCGCCTGCGCAGCTCGGAGACGACTTCCCGGTGCCTGCCGGGCCGCACCGGGACGTTGAGCCTGAGCCCGACGTCCGACGCGTTGAAGCCGGTGACGCGCAGGGCCGGGGGACCGGTCACGTCGGCGAGATCGTCGCGGGCGTCATGTCCGACCTGCTCCAGAACCCTGAGCGCATGCTCGAGATCGCCCTCGTAGGACACACCCACCTCGACGACGGCCTTGACGAATCGCTTGGAGTAGTTGATGACCTGAGTCACCTCGCCGTTGGGCACGATGGCGAGGCTGCCGTTGGGGCGACGGATGGACGTGGTGCGCAGCGTAATGGCCTCCACCGTGCCATCCACGTCGCCGACCTCGACGAAGTCGCCGACCAGGTACTCGCCCTCGAACAGGATGAAGAACCCGCTGATGACGTCGCGCACGAGGCTCTGGGCGCCGAAGCCGACGGCGAGGCCGGCAATGCCGGCCCCGGCGATGATCGCGGTCACGTTGACCCCGAGCATCTGGAGCGCCATCACGGCGGCGACGAAGTAGACGACATAGCGCAGCAGGCTGCCGGCCAGGGGCAGCATCGTCTCACGGCGCTGGCGGACGGTCTCGGTGTCGGCGTCATCGGCGGCGGCCAGGCGCGCAATGACGGCCATGCCGGCGGCGAGCACGAACTGGGCGAGGACGATCACACCTGCGGCGTAGATGATGCTCGTGGACAGCTCATGGGCGGGGGCGCCGAGCGGGGCGGTGCGCAGCACGTAGGCGCCCGCGGCGATGTAGACGCTCCAGCGCAGGGCGCTCTTGACCGAAGCGATGATGCGCCGGACCTGGCGGCGGCTGCGATCGTCGCCGGCGTCCGGCTCGACGTGCGGCAGGCCCTCGTAGATGGCATCCACCGCGGCGCCGAGCGAGTCGCTGATGAGCCGCACCAGAGCCCAGACGACCGCCAGGGACAGCAGAAAGCTGACCCAGTACACCACCGTTTCCGGAAAGTTGAGCGCGCCAACAATGAGCAGGCCCCCGGCCAGCCACAGCGCGGCGCTGACCAGGTGGGAGAAGTGGCGGCCCAGCAGCTCCACCCGCTCGTCGGACACGCGCACGACCTCGGCGGCCTGCAGGCGCTCGACGATCCATTCGCGCAGCTTTGCCCCGAGCCACGACAGCAGCCTGAGCAGTACCAGCACGGCGACGATCTGCGCCGCCGCCACGCCGACGCGGCGCGCCGTCACCGCCCCGTCCTCGATGAGCTGCGTCGTCAGCAGGTCGGTGCCACTGTAGCCCAGTGAGGTAATCCAGGCGTTGTAGCCAACGACCCCGAGGGCAGTCAGCCCGGCCAGGAGCTTGATCGAGCGGCCGACCTGATCGGCCACCTGCTCCCGGCGCTCCTCGCCCATGAGGCAGCGGCCCTCGGACGGCTCGAGATCAGCGACCGCCCTGATGACGCTGCGGCTCAGCCTGATCAGCAGCCATGACAGCACGCCCAGCACCAGCAGCTCGGCCAGCGTCAGCGCGGCGTTGGGCATCAGCAGCTCGGTTTGCACGCTGCCTGGGCCTCCTCGCGCCCGCGGCTACTCGGGCCGCCCGCGCACCATCGACGTGACCTTGGCGGGCAGGCCGAAGATCTCGATGAAGCCGCGGGAACTCGACTGGTCGAACACATCTTCCGCGCCGTAAGTGGCCAGCGAGAAGTCGTACAGCGACTGGGGCGAGGTGCGGGCCACGGCCTCCGCGGCGCCCTTGAACAGCTTCACGGTCACCTCGCCGGTCACCGGCTGCTG
>JALGUI010000078.1:0-9162 GCA_029820915.1 Candidatus Zipacnadia bacterium
CGCAACGGCTACGACTACGACCTGCAGCAGCAGGATCCGTGGCCGATGGAGCCGGGCCGCGACGGCTCTTTCCTGACCCGCGGCCAGCGCCGCGCCATGGAGCAGCAGAAGCAGGAGGACGCCTAAGGGCGCTCCCGCCCGCCGTCGAGTACGCCGAGGTAGGGGCGGGTGAGGGCGCCCGCCGTCCAATTCCTTACTTGGAGTCCGGGCGCCCCCGCCCGGACCATCGACCCCGCCTGCTGCGCACAATCGGGATTCACCCCCAAGGCCCCCACGGCTTTGACACCCTTGCTGCCTTGTGCTATAGTCACTGCGAGCAGAATCGCCAACTATCGGCCCGCGGCGGCCCTTGGGGCCGCTGCGCCGAGAGGGGTGTTCACCGTGCTCGATGCCAGGCGCGCGCTCGTGGTCATCGCCGCCATTCTCGCCGCCGCCACGGTCGCCACCGCAGGCACGCTGACCGTCCAGGGCGCCGGCGGCGTTTCGCTGGATATCACCTGTGATGTGCCGCCCTCCGAGAGCGCCACTCCCGAGTTGAGCGGGCTCGTCAGCATCGCCCCGGTCTCCGAGCAGCTCCGCCAAGAGCCCATGGTGCTCTACGTCGATGGCGTGGTCCGCGGGCTCACCAGCGAGGCCGGCGGCCGGTTCCACCTGGACGCCACGGCCCTGGGTGAGGGCGAGCATGCGCTGCGCGTCGATGCCCTGCGCGGCGAGCAGCTCCTGGCCTCGACCGGCGGCATCTCGGTCACCGTGCTTAGCGCCGCGGAGGCCGCGACCAGGCAGATCCCGCCACCCACCCTCGGCGACGCGAGGCCTGCCTTCGTCAAGCTCTACCGGCCCCGCGTCTTCCGCGAGATCGTCTACTTCAACAACCGCGAGGGCGATCTCGAGAAGCACGCCTTCGTCCGCAACGGGCGCGTCTACATCACGCTCACCGACCTCATGCGCCACATCGGCGGCACCATCATCTGGGGCCCCGACGATGACGACCTCGAGGTCGAGCGCAACGGCATCACCGTCCGGCTCTTCCCGAGCAGCCGGACCGTCTACGTCAACGGCGTTGCGCAGGCGCTCGACCGCACGACGCTGCGCAGACAGAACCGGACCTACGTCCCGGTGCGGCCCTTCGCCGCGCTCTTCGGCATCGTGACCGAGTGGGACTTCCAGGACGATCGGGCGTACGTGACCTACCAGGAGTAACCGCACTCGCGCCCTGCGGTGGAGCGGTGGCAATGCTCGAAGCACACGTCGCAGACGAGTTGCTGGCCGCGGCACGACAGGCGCGAGAGCGGGCGTACGCTCCATACTCGAACTTCGCCGTCGGCGCGGCCGCACTGTGCGCCGACGGTCGCGTTTTCGGGGGCTGCAACATCGAGAACGGCGCATTCGGGCCTACGGTGTGCGCCGAGCGGGTGGCGATGTTCTCGGCCGTCGCGGCGGGCTGCCGCGACATCCGCGCAGTTGCGGTGGTGGGCGAGCCCGAGCGTCTGCTCACACCGTGCGGGGTCTGTCGCCAAGTGATGGCGGAGCTGGCTCCGGAGGCCGAGGTGGTCATGGAGGGTGGGGGCGAGCGACTGGTCATGACCGTCGCGGAGCTGCTGCCCGAACCCTTCGAACTGCGTACGGAGCGCGGACGCACCACACGATGACGCCGGGAGTGGTACGGGGTGGCCGGGTGCATCCGGCCCAGACAGGCTGGTAGTCGGTCCCTGCACACTCGCGCGCGGCTGGCCTGTCTGGCCGCGGTCGTGGGCGCGTCGTGCCTCGCCGCCGCCTGCCGGGCCGGGGTGCCCGCCGCAGTCAGGCCCGCGACGCTCGCGAGCGCCTCCTCGCAGCCGCCCGCCGCCGCCGGCCACCTCATCGAGATCACCGAAGTGCTCCCCACCTACGCCGCGCTGGCGAGCGGGCGGGGCCGCGTCGTCATGCCGGGCGTACACAGCACGCGCCGCGTGACCTTCGACCCGGCGACCGACCGGCCGGTTGGCATCGAACTCGCCCTCGCCCAGCCGCGGGTGGTCTACAGCCACTCCGAGCAGGGCGCCGAACGGGCGCCCCGCATGGCCCTGACCTTCGATGACGGACCCAACTCGACGTACACCCCGCAGATGCTGGAGATCTTCGGCCGGCACGGCGCGCGCTGCACGTTCTTCGTGCTCGGCGGCAACATCAGCGGACACAAGCAGCTCGTCCAGCGGATGGAGTTGGAGGGCCACGAGATCGGCATCCACACGTGGCGGCACCCGAACCTGACGCAGCTCTCCACCGACGCGATCCACGCCGACCTGGCGCGCTGCCAGGCCGCCCTCGACCCGCTCCTGCAGCGGCCCGTCCGCTGGGTGCGGCCGCCGTACGGCGCGATCAACTCCCGTGTGCGGGGCGCCATCAACGATGCGGGCTACCGGGTCACGATGTGGTCCATCGATCCCCTCGACTGGCAGCGCCCCGGCTCGTCGGTGGTCGCCGACCGGATCCTGCGCAACGCTCGCGACGGCGCCGTGGTGGTGCTCCACGACGGTGGCGGCAACCGTGCCGGAACCGTCGCGGCCATGCGCACCGTCGTCCCCGCGCTGATCGAGCGCGGCTTCGAGTTGGTGACCATGTCCGAGCTCGCCGGCCTCGCCGACCCGCCCCCCTCTGAGCGTGGCATGGTGCTGACCATCGCCGACCGGCGCTTCGTGGTCGAGAACGAGTTCGAGGACATGCGCGTGCTCGTGGACGGCGTCGAGGTCGAGCTGGGCACGCCGCCCGTCAGGGCCGAGGGGCAGTTCCTCGTGCACGGCCGGCCCGTGCTGCAGGCGCTGGGGGCGGGGGTGGCCTGGGACGCCGAGAATCTGTCGGTCGAGTTCAGCGCGCCGCGCGGCGAGTTCGTGGTGCGCCTGAACAGCCTGCAGGTCACGCGCAACGGTCGGGAGATCTTCGTGCGCGTGCCCTCGGTCTTCTACCACAAGCTGGCGCTGCTGCCGGTGTGGCTGCTCGCCAACTCCTGCGGCGCCACCGTCGAGGTGGACGAGGAGGCGCGCGCCATCGAGTTCTTCACCGCGGCGTCCGCCCACCTCGGGCCGGGGCCGGCCAGGCCCGCCGCCCGGCTCGCGCTGCGCGGCCTCGATGGCATGACTGTGTGCGGCAGGCCCATTGACCGGTGGATGCGTCTCGGCCTCGTCGCCCTGGGGGCGCACGCCTCTGTCCTCATCTGACCTCGCCCGCGCGCGCCGTGTCGTGGTCGCCCTCTCCGGCGGCGTGGACAGCGCCGCTGCCGCGCTGCTCGCCGCGCGGCGGGGGATGCAAGTCATCGGCATCACGCTGGACACGCCCGGCGCCGAGCCCGAACAGGCGCGCGAGGTCTGCCGGCTGCTGGGGATCGAGCATTACGAGGTGGACGTAGCCGCGTTATTCGAGGAGCAGGTGGTCGGCCCGTTCGTGGCCTCCTACGCATCCGGGCGCACGCCCAACCCGTGCGTGGTGTGCAACCCGCGCGTCAAGTTCGCCACGCTTGCCCGGCTTGCCGACGAGCTGGACTGCGACGCAATCGCGACCGGTCACTACGCGCGCATTCGTGGTGAGGGCGCCGAGCACCACCTGCTGCGTGCGCTCGATCGCGGCAAGGACCAGTCATACGTGCTATACCACCTGGCCCAGCCGACGCTGGCGCGGCTGATGCTGCCTCTGGGCGAGCTCACCAAGGACGAGGTGCGCGACCTCGCCCATGACGCGGGCCTGCCCACCGCCGACCGGCCGGAGAGCCAGGACGCGTGCTTCGCCCCCGAGGGCGACGCAGGGGCCCTGGTCGAGGCGATCTGCCCGGAGGCGGGGCGCCCCGGGCCGATCCTGGATGCGGAGGGCAAGATGCTGGGCGAACACCGGGGCCTCGCGCACTACACCGTCGGACAGCGCCGCGGGCTGGGGCTGGGCGGTCCCGGCGGGCCCTACTACGTACTGCGCATCCTGCCCGAGCACAGCGCCCTCGTCGTGGGCGCCGAGAGGGAACTGTGGGTGGACGGCTGCGAGCTTGAGGCCGTGCATCTGGTCGGCTCGCCGCCGGGGCAAACCTTCGACGCGCGGGTGATGACGCGCTACCGGGGCACCGAGACGCCCGCTGCAGTCGAGCTGACCAGTGAGGGGGCCGTCGTGCGCTTCCGGCGACCGCACCGGGCCCCGGCGCCGGGTCAGTCGGCCGTCTTCTACCGGGGAGAGCGCCTCGTCGGCGGCGGCACCATCACTCCGCCGCCTGCGTGACGCCGCCGGGGCCACTTCAGGCGCGCGACCGACCCGCCGGTAAGGGGCTAGAGCGTGATTGATCTTCACAACCACATACTGCGCTACGTGGTGCCCATCCACCGCACGGAGCCCGACATCGAGGTCGCCGTGCGCATGGCCGAGGTCGCGGCCGCGGACGGCATCCGCATCATCGTCTCGACGCCGCACTTCCGGCCGGCCGGCCTGGGCGGCGACCTGCGGGCGGTGGTCGAGATGCTGCGCGCCGGCGTGGTGGAACTCAACCGCGTGCTGCGCCAGCGGGGCATCGACATCGAGGTGGTGGGGGGCGCCGAGGTGCAGCTCTGGGAGGGACTGCCCGACCTGGCCACCGATGGGCTGCTGCCGACACTCGGCGAGGGGCGGCACGTGATGGTGGAGCTGCCGATCGCCAGCTACGCGGCCTACGCCGAGCAGGTGCTGTTTGAGCTCCAGCTCAAGGGCTACCGGCCGGTCATCGCGCACTTCGAGCGCATGGCCGGCGCGCCGGTGCAGGGTACCCGCGCCGAGGAGCTGGTGGCGCGTGGCATCAAGCTGCAGGTCAACTGTGAGAGCCTGGCGGGGCGCCGCGGGCGCGAGGTACAGCACGCGGCCCACGAGCTGGTGCGCGACGGCCTGGCGGCGGCACTGGGCTCCGACGCACATGACCCCGGGGACCGGTCGCCGCGCCTGAGCGTCTGCCGGGGGGCGGTGAATCGGGCGGGTGGGCGTGGCGCCTTCCGCCGCCTGACGTGGGATCAGCCGTTGGCCATCATCGGCCGCGCCTAGCCCTGTGCGGCCGGAGGACCCCGGCTTGACTGAGCGGCGCCGGCATCCTACAATGCCCCTCGGAGGCGGCGGGATGAAACGGTCGCGTTCGTCGCTCATCTCTGGGGCGGGGTACTGGCTGCTGGCGTGGGCCATCCCGATCTCCATCGCCATCGGCTGGGGGGGCGGCTGGTGGCTCGACCAGCGTTTCGGCACCGAGCCCTGGCTCCAGGTCGTCGGCTTCCTGCTGGGGGCGGCGGCGGGCTTGGCACAAATCCTGCAGCTCTCGGGCAGCGATGACGAGTAGACTCGGGCCACGGCGGCTCAGGCGGGTCGTGGCGGTTGCCGGTGGGATTTCGCTGGCCGCCGTCGTGGCCGCCTATGCTTCGTGGGGCCCACTCGTCGCGCTGGGCTATGCCGGTGGCGTGCTCACCGGCGCGGGCATGCTCAGCGCTCTCGCTTTTGTACTCAGCCGACTCGTCGTGCCGCAGGACGAACGCAGGGGGCCCACGTGGCCATGGATGGTCCTGCACCTGGGTAAGTTCGGGCTCGCGGGGGCCGCCGCGTACCTTGTGATCGTTGTGTGGCACGGCAGCGCAGTCGCCTTTGCCGCCGGCTACACCGTCGCACTCATTGCCTTGCTGGTTGCCCTGGGCCGCAGCGGCACGGACATGCACACCGGTGGACCCACCTGGGATTGACGCGCATGCACGAGGAGCACGGAAGCTGGCTCAAACCGATCGCCGACCTGCTGCCCGCGAGCTGGCACGGGTTTGTGGACATCTACGTGCTCAACGCCTGGCTGGTCATGCTCATCCTGGTGCTGCTGGCTTTGGCGGGCACGCGCAGGCGCAGGCGAGTGCCTAGCGGTCTGCAGAACGCGTGGGAGATGTACGTGCTCTTCGTGCGCGACTTCTGCCGCGACCAGATTGGGCCGGGGGCCGAGAAGTACGCGCCGCTGCTCGGCACTCTCTTCGTCTACATTTTATTCATGAACCTGTTCGGCCTCATCCCGGGCTTCATTACGCCCACGATGTCGATCAACGTTACCGCCGCGCTGGCACTGTGCGTGTTCCTGGCGGTGCAGTACTTCGGCTTCGCCGAGCAGGGCCTGGGCTATCTCATGCATTTCGTCGGCGAGCCGTGGTGGCTGTTCCCGATCAACATCCCGGTGCATGTCATCGGCGAGCTCGCCAAGCCGCTGTCGCTTGCGGTCCGGCTCTTCGGCAACATGTTCGGGGAGGAGACCGCCATCTTCCGCATGGCGGCGCTGGGCGCGGCCATCCTGCCCTTCATCTACGTCCCGGTGCCCGTGCAGTTCATCAACGTGCTGCTGCACCTGATCATCGGGCCCATCCAGGCCTTCATCTTCTTCATCCTCAGCGCCGCCTACATCGAGATAGCGACGACTTCGCACGGTCACGAGGAACACGAAGAGGACGACACGCACCAGGAGAGCCCCGAGCACGCGTTCGCGCCCGCCGAGCAGGCGGCCTGAACGTGCGGGGAAGCCGCAGACGCGATACCAGGAGGTTCGACGAGTATGGACTATCCCAGCATGCTGGCTCTGGTGGTCGGGTTCGGGCTGCCGCTCGCCGTGATGTTCGCGGCCCGCGCCCAGGGCAACGCGGCGGCGACGGCGATGGAGGCCATCGCCCGCCAGCCGGAGGCGGCGGGCGACATCCGCGGCGCCCTCATCCTGTCGCTGGCGCTGATCGAGTCGCTGGTCATCTACGTGCTGCTGGCCTTCCTGCTGCTGTTCGGCAGGCTACCGTCGATCATGGAGTACCTCCAGGCTATGGGGCAATAGCCCGCCGTGGGCCTGAGGACGGGGCACGATACGGATTGAGGGACCATGGGTGAGCTCTTCGAGGCATTGGGGCTGGAGCCGGGCATACTGCTGGTCAACATGGCCGGCTTCGTGCTCCTGGTGCTGCTGCTCAAGCGCTTCGCATTCGGGCCCATCGGCGACATCCTCGCCGAGCGGGCGCGCGAGGTTGAGGCAGACCTCGAGGAGGCCGAGCGCGTCCGACAGATGGCTCTGGCGGACAGGCGCGCCATGGCGGAGGAGCTCGGCAAGCTCGACGAGCGCGGGCGCGAGATAGTCTCGAAGGCCGAGGACGACGCTGAGCAGCGCCGTGCGGAGATCCTCCGGCGCGCCGACGAGCAGAGCCGCCGCATCGCGGACGAGGGCCGTCGCTCGGTGGAGCTGGCGGAGGCCGAGGCCCGGCAACGGCTGCGCGAGGAGACCGCCGACATCGCCGTCGCGGTGTCCGAGCGCGCCCTGCGCGAGGCGACCGACGAGCAGCGTCAGGCGGCCCTGGTGGACGCCTTCATCGAGGACATCGAGCGCATTGCCCGCAAGGAGGGCGACACTAGGTGATCGGGCGCTCGGTCGCGCGCCGCTACCTCGCCGCGTCGCTCGAGGCGGCCGAACGCGCCGGGCTGCGCGACGAGTTGGGGCGCCAGCTCACGCACCTGCGGCCGATCACCGAGGCAGCGCCCGAACTCGTCCGGCTCCTGGCGCACCCCACCATGCGCCTGGAGCGGAAGCTTGCCGCCGTGGAGCGCCTGCTCGGCGAGGCGCTGGTGGCGCCGCTGCGCGATCTCGTGGCCCTGCTGATCGACAATGATCGGCTCGAGGTGCTGCGCGCGGCGGCCGACGTGTACCAGGAACTCGTGGACGAGGCCCAGGGCGTCGTGCGTGCCCACGTGACCACGGCCATGCCGCTGCCCGACGACCAGGCCGAGCGGCTGCGGGCGGCGCTGCGGGGCTGGCTGGACGCCGACGTCGTGCTCGACCCGCGCGTCGATCCGCAGACCATCGGCGGCATCGTCGTGGCGGTGGGGGACCGGACGCTCGACGGCAGCCTGCGTGGCCGCCTGCAGCGCATCAGGGCACGGATAGTGGCCGATTAGGGCCGCCGCACCCGCCGCGGAGGTCGGGCATCCTGTCCAACACCGCCGTTGTCAGCGCGGCCGAATCCGCTTCAGGTCCGGCCGCCGCAAGGGGTGACCGAAGGTGTCAGTGCGACCGGAGGAGGTAATGTCGGTCCTGCGGGACCGACTCGCCGAGTACCACGACGAGCTGGCGCTGACCAGCACGGGCATCGTGCTGCAGGTCGGCGACGGCATCGCGCGCGTCTACGGCCTCTCGGAGGCCATGTCCCAGGAGCTCATCGACTTCGGCGACGGCATCTTTGGCATCGTGCTGAACCTCGAGGAGGACTCCGTCGGCTGCGTGCTGCTGGGCCCCGATGACCACGTGAGTGAGGGCGACGAAGCGCGCACCACCGGCCGCATCGCCGAGACCAAGGTCGGCGCCGCGCTGTTCGGCCGCGTCGTTAACCCGCTCGCCGAGCCCCTGGACGAGGGCGGCGAGATCGCGGCGGATGACATGCGCCCGCTCGAGGTCATCGCACCCGGCGTCATCAAGCGCCAGCCCGTCTCCGAGCCGCTGCACACGGGCATCAAGGCCATCGACGCGGCCATCCCCATCGGCCGCGGCCAGCGCGAGCTGATCATCGGCGACCGCCAGACCGGCAAGACCCAGATCGCCATCGACACGATCATCAACCAGCGCGACAGCGGCGTGAAGTGTGTCTACGTCGCTATCGGCCAGAAGCTCTCCACCCTGCGCCGCCTGGTGGCGACGCTCACCGAGGCGGGGGCGATGGAGTACACCTGCGTGGTCGGCGCGACCGCGTCGGACCCGGCCGCCCTGCAGTACATCGCGCCCTACGCCGGATGCGCGATCGGCGAGTGGGTGCGCGACCAGGGCGAGCACGCGCTTCTGGTCTATGACGACCTGTCCAAGCACGCCCAGGCCTACCGTCAGATGTCGCTCCTGCTGCGCCGCCCGCCCGGCCGCGAGGCCTACCCGGGCGACATCTTCAACCTGCATTCGCGCCTGCTGGAGCGCGCCGCCAAGCTCTCCGACGCCGAAGGCGGTGGCTCCCTCACCGCACTGCCCATCATTGAGACCCAGGAGGGCGATTTCTCCGCCTACATCCCGACCAACGTCGTCTCCATCACCGACGGGCAGATCTACCTCGAGCCGCGGCTCTTCCACGAGGGCCAGCGGCCCGCGATCAGCATCGGCTCGTCGGTGTCCCGCGTCGGCTCCGACGCGCAGAGCAAGATGATGAAGCAGGTCGGCTCGCG
>JALGUI010000078.1:9175-15377 GCA_029820915.1 Candidatus Zipacnadia bacterium
GCGAACTACCGCGAGTACGAGGCCTTCGCCCAGTTCGGCGCCGACCTGGACGAGGAGACGCGCCGCATCCTCGCCCAGGGCCAGCGCATGGTTGAGGTGCTCAAGCAGGCGCCGCTGGCGTCCATGCGCGAGGTCGATCAGGTGATCATCCTGTTTGCCGGCACCCGTGGGCATCTGCTCGACGTCCCGGTCGCGGACGTGACCGAGATCGAGCCGCTGCTCATCGAGTACGTGCGCGACAAGGGCGCCGACCTCGTGGCCAGGCTCGAGGACAGACGCGAGATCAGCGACGATGACGCGGAGCAGCTCGGCGGCCTCATCGAGGCCTTCAAGCGCGAGTGGCGGCTCCAGCGCCCGGATCAGTAGCACCGTGGCGGCCGGGCCGCCGCCGACCGGAGGACATCGTGCCCGAGAACCTGCGCATCCTGCGCCGCAAGCGCGAGATCGTCGGCGAGATCCAGCAGATAACGCGCGCCATGAAGCTGGTCTCGGCGGCCAAGCTCAAGCGCGCCCTCACTTGGCGCGAGGCGACACGGGAGTACTTCAGCGAGATCGAGACGGCACTGGCGGTGGTGCTTGCGCGCGTGGGGCCGGGCTTCACCCACCGCTACCTGACGGAGCGGCCGGTCGAGCGCCTCGGCCTGCTGCTGGTCGCCGGCGACAAGGGCCTGTGCGGGGCCTTCAACGCCAACGTGGTGGGCGCCGCCCGCGAGTTCGTGCGCCGCGCGCCGGCGCACGTGCAGACGATGACCGTGGGCACGCGGACGGCGGAGATGGCGCAGCGCGCGCGCCTGAACGTCGTGCGCGAATTCCCCGCCGTCCATGAGCGCAGGCGCGGCGCGGACGTGCAGGAGGTCGGTCGGCACATCCTCGGCGCCTGGGACGCGGGCAAGCTGGACGCCGTGCACGTGTGCTACTCGCAGTTCATCTCGCGGGTGAGCAGCCGGCCTGTCGTGGAGCGCGTGCTGCCGGCGCAGATGCCGGAGGGGGCCTCCGATCCGGAGCCGCAGATCCTCGAGCCCGGCGCCGGGGAGCTGGCCGTGGCCCTGCTCCCGCAGTACGTGCTGGCGCGGCTCTTCCAGGCGCTGCTTGCCAGCGCGGCCGCCGAGCACAGCGCGCGGCTGATGGCGATGACCGCCGCCACCGACAACGCGCAGGACATGATCGAGCAGCTCACGCGGCACGTCAATCGCGCGCGCCAGGCCCAGGTCACACGCGAGCTGCTCGACGTGGTCAGCGGCGCCGACGCGCTGCAGAGCCAGCGCTGAACCGCCCTGACCGTCCGCCGTAGCCCTCGTACGCGTCGCAGCATTTGTCGCTTTCGTAGCCGCCGTAAGGAAGTGAGGCACATGGCCGCAGGCAAGGTGGCGCAGGTCAGAGGCCCGGTGGTGGACGTCAGCTTCGCCACCGACCAGCTTCCCGAGCTACTGACGGCTATCCGCATACGGGACGACGAGCGCGGCATCGACCTCGTGGCCGAGGTCGCCCAGCACCTCGGCGACAGCACCGTCCGCTGCATCGCCATGGACAGCACCGACGGGCTGGTGCGCGGCATGGACGGCGAGAACACCGGGGCGCCCATCAAGGTCCCCGTCGGGCGGCCGGTGCTGGGCCGCATCTTCGACGTGCTCGGGCGGCCGGTGGACGAGCGGGGGCCGGTGGACGCCGACACCCACCTGCCCATCCACCGTGAGCCGCCACCGTACTCCGAGCAGGTCGTCGCCGCCGAGCTGTTCGAGACCGGCATCAAGGTCCTCGATCTGCTGTGCCCGTGCCCCAAGGGCGGCAAGATCGGCCTGTTCGGCGGCGCGGGCGTGGGCAAGACCGTGCTCATGGACGAGCTGCTGCACAACGTCGCGCGCGTCCACGAGGGCGTCTCCGTCTTCGCGGGCGTGGGCGAGCGCACCCGCGAGGGCAACGACATGTGGCTGCGTCTGCGGGAGCTGGGCATCCTCGAGACCACCGTCCTCGTCTTCGGCCAGATGAACGAGCCGCCCGGCGCCCGCTTCCGTGTCGCGCTCACGGCGCTGACCATGGCGGAGCACTTCCGCGACCACGAGGGCGCCAACGTCCTGCTGTTCATCGACAACATCTTCCGCTTCGCCCAGGCGGGCTCGGAGGTCTCGGCCCTGCTCGGCCGCCTCCCCTCCGCGGTCGGCTACCAGCCTACGCTGGGCACCGAGATCGGCGAGCTCGAGGAGCGCATTACCTCCACCAAGCGCGGCTCCATCACCTCCGTGCAGTGCGTCTATGTCCCGGCCGACGACTACACCGACCCGGCGCCGGCCACCACCTTCGCGCACCTCGACGTGAGCGTGGCGCTGTCGCGCGAGCTGTTCGAGCAGGCGATCTTCCCGGCGGTAGACCCGCTCGCCTCGACCTCACGCCTGCTCGAACCGCACGTCGTCGGCGACAGGCACTACCAGATCGCGCGCGGCGTCCAGGAGATCCTGCAGCGCTACCGCGACCTGCGCGACATCATCGCCATCCTCGGCATGGAGGAACTCTCCCCCGAGGATCGTGTTATCGTAGGCAGGGCACGCCGCATCCAGCAGTTCCTGACCCAGCCGATGTTCGTCGCCGAGGCCTTCACCGGCATGTCCGGCGAATACGTGTCGCCGGAGGCCACGCTCGACAGCGTGGAGCAGATCCTGGCCGGCGACCACGACGACCTGCCGCAGGACGCCTTCCGCATGGTCGCGACCATTGACGACGCGATCGAGAAGGCCCGCGGCCTCAGGTGATCGTGCCATGCCCGCAGCCTTGGGAGTCCGCATCCTCACGCCGATGGGCGAGGTCCTCGACACGAGGGCCGTGTACCTGCGCGTGACCGCGTGGAACGGGCTGCTCGGCGTGATGGCCGGCCACGCGCCCATGGTCGCGCAGCTCACCGTCGGCGCGCTCCGGCTCACCGGGTCGGGCGGTGATGTGCGCCACTTCGCCACTACCGGCGGCGTGCTGCGGGTGACGCGCAGGGGCGCCCTGGTGCTCGTGGACGCGGCTGAGGAGGCCGACGGGATCGACGTCGAGCGCGCCCGCGAGGCCCTCGAGCGCGCGCAGCACCGGCTCGCGGAGGCGACCGCGGAATCCGTGGATGTCGCCAGGGCGGAACTCGCGCTCGCCCGAGCGCTGAACCGGCTCCAAGTGGCCGACCAGGCGCGTCCCTGACCGGGCGCAGCGACCGCGTCCGGGGCCGCCTGCGATCTCCTGCCCAGGGCCCGCTCCGGCCCGCACCCCCATGCAGAACGAGCTGTGCCCCTTCAGGAGCACGCGAACTCGTCGTACCCAGGCTCATCTACCTGTCGAACTGAGTCGCACCTGCGACCGCGCGATCCGGTGCCTTGCTGGAGTAGGGGCGCCCTCGCCCGCACGCGCATCCGGCCGGCACGCTATCGACAACTGGAGTTCACATGCGCGGCCACAGGAGACCTTGACGCTCGCGGCGAAGTAGTTGTATTGTCTGCACGCGGCCGCGACCGGGGGACCACGAAGGCGGGGGGCGATACGCAGTCACGGCGGCACGTCCGGCGACGGCTGGCGGGAGGAACGAAGCGCATGTCACGCATTGCCATAGAGGGGGGCGTCCCGCTCAACGGGACGGTGCGCCTCAGCGGCTCGAAGAACGGCTCGCTGCCGCTGCTCGCGGCCTCGCTGCTGGTGGATGGCGAGGTCGTCCTGCACAACATCCCCCACATCCGCGATATCCGCACCATGATCCAGATGCTCCGCGCCCTGGGCGCGCGCGCCGAGTTTCGCGACGACGCCGGGCTGGTCATCGACAGCTCGAGCGTCAACTCGGTACGCGCCCCGTACGACCTCGTGCGACGCATGCGCGGGTCGTTCTACGTCGCCGGCCCCCTGCTCGCGCGCTTCGGCGAGGCGCACGTGCCGCTCCCCGGCGGCTGCGTCATCGGCAGTCGGCCCGTGGACTTCCACATCAAGGGCTTCAAGGCGCTCGGGGCCGAGGTGGAGGAGAAGCACGGCGCCATGCACGCCAGGGCCGAGCGCCTGCGCGGCACCCGCATCTACATGGACCCGCGCCTGCGCAGCGTGGGCGCCACGGTCAACCTGATGCTCACCGCGACGATGGCCGAGGGCACCACGGTCGTCGAGAACGCGTCGCGCGAGCCCGAGGTCGTCTGCTGCCAACAGCTTCTGGCCGCGTGCGGCGCCGACATCCAGGGCATCGGCACCACCACCCTCACGATCACGGGCGTCGAGCGCCTGCACGGCGTCGAGTGGACGGCCATCAGCGACCGCATGGAGGCCGGCACCTTCCTCATCGCCGGCGCGCTCACCCGCGGCGAGGTCACCGTCGAGCCCGTGGATGCCGAGCACATGGCCATGGTCCTCGACGTGCTGGACCAGGCGGGCTGCGACATCCGGCTCGGCGAGAACGCGGTCACGCTGCGCATGGATGATCGGCCCAACGCCGTGGACGTGATGACCGCGCCCTTCCCGGGCTACCCCACCGACCTGCAGCCAAACACCGGCGTGCTCATGTCCATTGCGCGCGGGACCTCGGTCATCGAGGAGACCATCTTCGACGCGCGCTTCAACTACGTGGACGAGCTGATCCGCATGGGCGCGGACGTGCGCGTCATGGACGGCGCGGCCATCTTCAAGGGCGTCCCGCAGCTTTCCGGGGCCCCGGTGGTCGCCACCGACATCCGCGCCGGCGCCGCGCTGATCCTGGCGGGACTCGTCGCCGACGGGGTCACCGAGATCAGCGGCGGCACACTCGTGGACCGTGGCTATGAGGACATCACCGGCAAGCTCAGCGCCCTCGGTGCCCGGATCGAGACGGCCCCAGAGGCGGACCTGGAGACATCTAACGGCGAATGCTTAGCCTAGGCGACAAGCTGGGAATCGATCTGGGCACTTCGACAATTGTCGTCTACGCGCATGGCCGCGGCATCGTCGTCCGGGAGCCCTCGGTGGTCGCCACCGACGGCCCGGACGGGCGCGTGCTGTCGGTCGGCGAGGAGGCGCAGGCGATGCTGGGCCGCACGCCCGGCAGCATCGTCGCCAAGCGCCCCCTGCGCGATGGCGTCATCGCCGACTACTCGATCACCCGCGACATGCTGGCGTACCTCATCCGCAAGGCCACCGGCCTGCGCGGTCGCTTCTTCAAGCCCATGGCGGTGATCTGCATCCCGTCCGCCGCCACCAGCGTCGAGCGCCGCGCCGCCCTCGACGCCACCCGCTCGGCGGGCGCAGGCAGGGTCATCCCCATCGAAGAGCCCATGGCGGCCGCCATCGGCGCGGGCCTGCCCATCGCCGCGCCCGGCGGCAACCTGGTCGTGGACATCGGCGGCGGCACCACCGATGTCGCCGTCATCTCCCTCGGCGGCATCGTGGTCAGCGACTCCCTGCGGCTGGGCGGCAACCACCTCGACGAGGCCATCATCCGCCACATCAAGCGCGTCTACAACCTCGACATCGGCGAGCGCACGGCCGAGAACATCAAGATCCAGATCGGCTCCGCCTTCGAGTTCGAGGAGGAGCGCGAGATGGACGTGCGCGGCCGCGACGTCGTCACCGGCCTGCCCAATACCGTCTCGGTCAGCTCCATCGAGATCCGCTCCGCCATCACCGAGGGCGTCTCGTCCATCGTGGACGCGGTCAAGGCCATCCTCGAGCGCACCCCGCCCGAGCTGTCGTCGGACATCATCGACCGCGGCATCACACTCACCGGCGGGGGCGCGCTGCTGCACGGCCTCGACCGGCTCATTGAGCTCGAGACCGGCATCCCGGTGCACGTCGCCGACGACCCCATCTCGTGCGTGGCGCTCGGCACCGGCAAGGTGCTCGAGGAGGCCGACTTCCTCCACCGCCACGCCCGCTCCATGCGGGGCTACTGGTGAACGGCGGCGACGAAGGCAACGAAGGCAACGAAGGGAACGAAGGGAACGAAGGGAACGACGGCAACAACCATGCGCGCAGGTCGGGCGTCCCGGCCCGCCCGGTCGTTGCCGATGCCGTTCGCCTTTGCCGTGTGCCGCCAACGCCCTCGTTGGCGGACGTCGTTGCCGTCACCGTTTCGTGAGACTGCCACGCAGTCTCCGCAAGGTCGCTTGCGACCTTGCGGGCGGTCTCGCCCGCGCGCCGTTGTCCGTGCCGTCAGGAGGGGCGGGCCTCCCGGCCCGCCCGGTCGTTGCCGTGCGGCGTGTGCCTTTGCCGTGTGCCGCCAACGCCCTCG
>JALGUI010000795.1 GCA_029820915.1 Candidatus Zipacnadia bacterium
CTGACGATCACAATCATCATCTGCCGCGACATCGTGAACGGCGAGCCGGTCGATGCCGCGGACCACTTCGACGCCGCGAACAAGCTCTGGGGCCGGCTGCGAATCGAGGGCCTGCCGACGCAAACCCATACTGACGTCATGTGGCTGTGGGAGGGCCAGGTCGTCTACAATTACACAATGCCGATGAAGGTCAGCGTCCAGACGGCGCGCGCGAGCCTCGATATGACCCAGGCGGGCGGCATCTGGCCCGGGCACTGGGAGCTCAGGCTGGAGATCGGCGGGGCTACCATCGCCAGCAAGCTCTTCACCGTGGGCGCCACCGCCCCGGAGACGCAAGTCGTCACGGCGGAACCGCCGGCGCCGGACTTCGCCGCGCCCGGCTACACGCTGGTGGTCTGCCGCGACGTCTCCGACCAGCAGCCCGTGGATCCCGCCGACAGCTTCGAGGCGGTGAGCGAGGTCTCCGCGGTACTGACCGTGCCGGAAGCGCGGGCCGCCGACACGATCGTCGCGACGTGGTGGCGCGGCGAGGACGTGATCGTCACCACGACCTGGACCGGCACCGGCGCCACGTCAGTGGCGTTCCGGCTCGTGGCCGCCGAGGGAACGGTGCTGGCACCGGGGCAGTACCGGATCGAGGGCAAGACTGCCGACCGGCTCCTGGGATCGAAGTCGTTCACCGTGAGATAGCGGCACTCCTGAACGGGGGCGCATCTGATTACGTCGAAGGCAATCCCGATCAGTCTCGTCGCAGCGATCGTGGCGCTCGGCGGCTGCCGGGCGCGCGAGGCCGAGGCGCCCTTGGGGACGTCCGACGGCCGGGCGGCGCTGTCGGTCTTCGTCAGCATCCCGCCGCAGGCATACTCCGTGGCGCGCGTGGGCGGCGAGCGGGTCACCGTCGGCGTGCTGGTCAGGCCGGGACAGTCACCGGCGACCTACGAGCCGACGCCAACGCAGATGGTCGCCCTGACCGAGGCGGATGTGTTCTTTCGCATCGGCGTGCCCTTCGAGAATGGGCTGATGGCGCGGCTCGAGGCCTCGACGCCCGACCTGAACGTGGTGGACACGCGGCGGGGCATCGATCTGCGCCCTATGGACGCGGACGGTCACGGCGACGCGCACGAGGCGGCGAAGGACCCGCACATCTGGCTCGCCCCACAGCTCGTGATCGTCCAGGCGCGCACGGTCTGCGACGAACTCAGGCGTCTCGACGCCGCGGGCGCCGGCGAGTACGAGGCGAACCTGCAGGCGCTCGTCGCCGACCTTGAGGCGCTGGACCGGGAGATCGCCGAGACGCTCGCGCCGCTGCGCGGCGGCGAGATACTGGTGTTCCACCCGTCCTACGGCTACTTCGCGGACGCCTACGGGCTGAAGCAGGTGGCCGTCGAGGTCGAGGGCAAGGAGCCGAGCCCCCGGCAACTTCAGGCGATCATCTCTCGCGCGCGGGACAGGAACGTGCGCGTGATCTTCGTGCAGCCGGAGTTCGCCACCACGAGCGCGGACGCCATCGCGCGCGAGATCGGCGCGACCGTCGTGCCGCTCGACCCGCTGGCCCGCGACTACATGGCGAACCTGCGCGACATGGCGCGGCGGATCAGAGAGAGCCTGCGATAGACGCCCTGCGGGCACGTCGTCGGTCAGCCGCCCAGCCCCACCATGACGCTGTCGCCCGCGGGGCCGCCGAAGACGGGCGTGTGCTCGGGCGACCGAATAGTCACGCTGATCGCCTCGTCGCCCGGGTTGTGCACTTCGAGGAAGGGCTGCTTCCCCTCCGCCTGCCCGTTCATCACCAGCGTCATCCTCACCGCGTCGTCGTCGCACAGGAAGACGTTCCCCGCCCACAGGCGCACGGCCGGATCGATCTGCTGCTGGCACCACGCGGTGCCGTCGCTGACCGCGACGAAGCGGAAGTAGTCCTCGCCATCCACCCAGACCGCCGCGCAGCCGTTGTCCTCGACGCCGCGAACGCGGATGGGCAGGTCGCAGATCATGTCGCGCGGGCCGATGTCGATGACCGCCTCACCGGCGTCGGCGCGGGCGGTGAAGAAGAACTCGGCGTCCTCGAACGTGCCGACCTCGACCTCGAACGGGTAGCCGTCGGCTCCGCCGTCGAGGTTGTAGGCGGCCGCGGTGTCGGCCATCAGATCGGGGCTCACCGTGGTGTCGTTGACGGTGGCGAACAGGAAGCGGTAGGGGATCTCGGTGCCCGCCTCCAGCACATTGCCCTCAGGCGTCTCGAAGCCGATGTAGAGGCGGCCGTTGTCGCCGCGCTGGCGGGCCCAGTG